>JBNKFQ010000045.1:0-3588 GCA_050289385.1 Porticoccaceae bacterium
ATACAGCGTCGGCCTGCAGCGCAGACGCCATACTGGGAACGGCGACATTCACCGCCGACAGGTTCAAAGGGGACAAAAACGATCCCATGCACACAACAAACAGGGCCAGGCGCTGGGTGGTACGCTCAGTGGTGGTACTGGATATCATCCTTTAAAAAACACATTGGAATTGCGCCCGTTGCGATAGACAAAATCCACGTTGTCCAAGGGTGTCTCCGCGACTTCTCTGGCCAGCAATATCTGCTTGTGGTGGAACGATTTGGCACAGACCGGATCGGCATTGGCCGCCTCACCGGTTATCAGAAAGGCCTGGCAGCGGCAGCCGCCGAAATCTTTCTCCTTTTCATCGCAGGACCGGCAGGGTTCCTTCATCCAGCCGTATCCCCGAAAGTGGTTAAAACCCGGAGACTGGTTCCAGATATATTCGAGGGAGTGCGCTCTGACATCGGGAAACTTGATCGGTAACATGCGAGCACTGTGGCAGGGGAGTGCCACCCCGTCCGGTGTAATGGTTAAAAACATCTGCCCCCAACCGTTCATACACGCTTTCGGGCGTTGCTCATAATAATCCGGGGTGACAAAAATCAGTTTCAACGGCGACCCCTCAGCCGCGAGTTTTTTGCGGTATTCATTGGTAATGCGCTCAGCCCGCTCCAGTTGCGCGCGCGTCGGCAACAACTGCCGCCGGTTGGTGTAGGCCCAGCCGTAGTATTGGCAGGTGGCCAGTTCTACGTAGTCAGCCTCCAGTTCGATACAACGTTCGATTATGCGATCAATCTGCTCGATGTTGTACCGGTGGGTAACAAAGTTAAGTACCATAGGGTAGCCAAACGCCTTAACTTCCCGCGCCATTTTCAACTTCTGTGTAAAGGCTTTACGGGAGCCGGCCAGCATATTATTGACGGTTTCATCGGCGGCCTGAAAGCTAATCTGGATATGGTCGAGCCCGGCGCTACGGAATTCGCTCAGTTTGCTCTCATTCAGACCAATACCGGAAGTGATCAGATTGCTGTAGTAACCCAGTGTGTGGGCCTCGCGGATCAGCGTTGTCAGGTCCTGCCGCAGCAGCGGCTCGCCGCCGGAAAAGCCGAGCTGTACCGCCCCCAGCTGCCGCGCCTGTTCAAATACACCCACCCATTCGGAGGTAGTCAGTTCCCGCCCCGCGCCGGCGAAATCAACCGGGTTGGAGCAGTATGGACATTGCAGCGGACATCGGTAAGTCAGTTCGGCCAACAACCACAGCGGCTGGCCGTGGGACAGCGCCGTTTCAAACGCTGATCCATCGCTTTCGCATTGCATCGTCGAGAAACTCCAAAACATCGGCCTGTAGGGATTCAGCGTCGGGAAACCGGCGCTGCAATTCGGCAACAATCGCCGCCACACTGCGACTACCGTCCACCTGCGCGAGGATTTCACCGGCCGGACCATTGAGTTTGATCATACCCTCGGGGTAAAGCAGTACATAACAGTCCTGCGCCGATTCCCATTGAAAGCGAAAGTGGGCGCTCCTGGCCGGTATGGCATCGAGTGTAATCACCGAAACAATCCTCTGTGATATACTTTTTGGCCTGTTACCGTGTGATAGGGCGGCCGCTCCAGTTCGTAGGCCATGGTCATGGCATCGAGCATGCTCCAAAGCACATCCAACTTAAATTGCAGAATCTCCAACATACGATCCTGCTGCGCGCGGGTGGTAAAATGATCCAGTGTAAAGGCCAGCCCGAACTCCACGTCCCGGCGCGCTTCCCCGAGCCGGTTGCGGAAATACTGATAACCATCGGTATCTATCCAGGGATAGTGATTGGGGAAGCTGTCGAGGCGGGACTGGTGAATCGTCGGTGCGAACAGCTCCGTCAACGATGAGCTGATAGCTTCTTGCCAGGGTGCGCGGCAGGCAAAGTTGACATAGGCATCCACCGCAAAGCGCACGCCGGGAAGCACATGCTCCTGGGAAATGATTTCTTCGCGGCGCAACCCAACTGCCTCACCGAGACGCAGCCAGGCCTGAATACCGCCTTCAGCGTCGCCGTAGCCATCGTGATCGAGGATACGCTGGACCCACTCTCGGCGAATGCCACTATCAGGGCAATTGGCCATGATGGCGGCGTCTTTCACAGGAATCATAATCTGGTAGTAGTAACGGTTTGCCACCCAACCCTGTATCTGTTCCCGGGTACAGGATCCCTTGTACATCGCCACCTGATAAGGATGGTGAATATGGTATAACTCGCCCTTAGCGAGTATGGCCCGCTCAAATTCCGATCGGGTCATGGGGATTAGGGGCTTTTCATTGATAGCTAAAGGCTTTTCATTTGCAGCTAAAGGCTTTTCATTTGCAGCTAATGGCTTTTTATCAATAAAAGTTGAAGGGCCTTTATCCTTTGATTCAACACTCATAATAAAGCTCGTGTATGTTTAAACTTATTATAATTCTATGCTCATGCCGTCGAAAGATACTTCGATGCCATGGGCCTCAATTTCACGTCGCTCTACTGAATCTTCGTCGAGTATGGGGTTGGTGTTATTGATATGTATCATAATTTTCCGCGGCTTTGGCAGGGAATCCAAAAATTCAATCATACCACCCGGCCCCGACTGTGGTAGGTGCCCCATTGCTGTGCCCAGTTTATTGGTGATACCGGCGACGATAAGTTCATCGTCACGCCAGAGGGTCCCGTCAACGAGGACACAATCGGTGCCTTCCATTATTTCGCGTACGGGCGCTTCGATGTGGCCGATACCGGGGCCATAGAAGAGTGATTTTCCACTGCGCGTGTCTTCGATAAGAACACCAATATTGTCACCGGGTTGGGGATTATCGCGATGCGGAGAGTAAGGCGGCGCGTTGCTGAGCAAAGGTATGGCGGTGAATTTCAGCGCCGGTACCCCGGGAATGGAAAAAACGGAAGGCCCGGAGGCGATTGCGGATATGGGCTGCCAGTCGAGGCCGCCGTTCCAGTGGCTCAGCATAGTGAACAGCGGAAATCCGGTGGTTAGGTCCTGCTTGACCATCTCGGTACACCAGACATCGTGGGGACAGCCTTCCCGCAGAATTAACAGGCCGGTCACATGGTCGATCTGACTGTCGGTCAGCACCACACCAAAAATGCCGGTATCGCGGACACCCCGCGATGGTTGCAGAGGTCGGAAGCTTTCCAGTTGCGCGCGAATATCCGGTGAAGCGTTGAATAAAACCCACCCTACCCCGTCGGCACTAACGGCGATGGATGACTGAGTTCGGGGCCTGGCATTGATAACACCTTCCCGAACACCTTTGCAGTTGCGACAATTACAGTTCCACTGTGGGAACCCGCCTCCGGCGGCAGAACCTAGAATCTGAACTTTCATTGAGGGTATCTTTAGTAAGATTACGTCACTGAGATATACCCAAAGCGTTTGAGATTTAGGTGTGCAGAGTGCGTCAATTTTTGTTCCCCCTTCCTTTAACAACAGGGGCGCGACGCTGCATGGCAGGCCCCATGTGAGGGCGCTAGCGCCGCGAATACCTGGAGCGGCTGGACGGAGCAACGCGGCCAGGGACAAAAAGGGGCGTGCTCTGTGCACCTAAATCTCAAACGCTTTGGGTAT
>JBNKFQ010000046.1:0-9350 GCA_050289385.1 Porticoccaceae bacterium
ACATTTTGGCTGGTATATCCGGAGCAGCTGCAGCGACTGTTATTTGTGAGCGTGCCGCGGCTATACGTGATGCGATCACTCGAGCGGCTCCTGAAGATTGTGTGCTTATAGCCGGTAAAGGGCATGAGGCGTATCAGGATATCGATGGCAAGCGCTTGCCGTTCAGTGATATCGCGGTGGCGAGAACAGTGCTGGCAGAAAAAGGTCGAGAAGACGAGGCCGGAACGGGTTCAGGGGGTGAGCAATGATGGCCGGTGAGATGAATTTGTCTCGTGCCGCCATTGAATTTGGTGGCACTCTGATGTATCCGGATTGTCGCTTTGACTCGGTTTCTACAGACACTCGCCGTCTTTCTGAAGGGCAGTTGTTTGTCGCCCTGCGAGGTGACCATTTTAACGCGCATGATTTTTTGCAACAGGCGGCAAAAAATGCCTGTGGCCTCGTGGTTGATCACCCCGACCGGGCACTGGAAATCACCCAGTGGGTAGTACCTGACACGACAATAGCTCTGGGTCAGATCGCACGGCTTAACCGGCAACATTTTAATGGCAAGTTGTTGGCGCTGACTGGCAGTGCCGGCAAAACCACGGTGAAAGAGATGCTGGCGGCCATCCTGGCAAAATGTGGCAAAACGGCCGCAACAAAAGGCAATCTCAATAACCAGGTCGGTGTGCCATTGACCTTGTTGGAGCTGTCAACCGAGCATCAATACGCGGTGATTGAAATGGGTGCCAGTACGCGGGGTGAAATTGCTTACCTGAGTGATATCGCCGAGCCAGATATTGCCTTGATCACCAATGTTTTGCCCGCCCACGTTGAGGGCTTTGGCAGTGTAGATGCTATCGCTGATGCCAAAGGCGAGATTTATGCTGGCCTCAAAGCCGATGGTATTGCCGTGTTGGGGCTCGATTCAAATTATGTGGAGCGATGGCGTGAACTGATCGGCAATCGTTCATGTATTACCTGGTCGCTTGCCAACTCTAAAGCTGATGTTCGTGCAACCGGGATATCTGCAGATGACCTGGGACGCTGCAAATTTTCGATGATTACACCGCAGGGGGATTTTCAGGTTCGTCTGGACATCAGTGGTCGTCACAATGTCGCCAACGCACTGGCTGCGGCATCTGCTGCACTGGCGGCGGGTGCCGAGCCGGAAGCCATCGCAGCCGGCCTTGCTGTCGTTACGCCGACATCCGGGCGTATGGATCTGCAAATGTCGATCGGCGGGGGATATCTGGTTGATGACACGTACAACGCCAACCCCGGTTCAGCACAGGTCGCGATTGATGCATTGGTGGCGTTGCCCGGCAAGACAATCCTGGTGCTTGGCGACATGGGAGAGCTGGGTGCAGACGAGGTTAATTTGCACCGGGAAGTCGGTGCCTATGCTGCTGGCAAAGGTGTGAATGCACTTTATACAACCGGTCGCCTGAGCTGTTATGCCAGCGAGGCATTTGGCGACAACGCCCGGCATTTTGACAACAAATCTGAATTGGTTGATGCACTCAAGCCATTGATTGGCGAGGGTGTATCGGTACTGGTAAAGGGATCGCGTAGCGCTCGTATGGAAGATGTCGTTAAGGCACTTGTGTCGACAGGCCCAAGGGCTCATAAATCAGATGTCAAAGCCTTCGAAACAGGAGAATAAAAAATGCTTTATTGGTTGGCCGACTATCTGACTCAATACGCCAGCGTGTTCGGGGTGGTTCAATACCTTACCTTTCGAGCCATTCTCGGTGTACTGACAGCTTTGGGCCTGTCCCTGTGGTTGGGGCCGGTAATGATTCGCAAACTTAATCTGCTGCAAATTGGCCAGGCGGTGCGTTCCGATGGCCCGCAGAGTCATCTCAGTAAATCCGGTACGCCGACCATGGGCGGTGCCCTGATTTTGATGGCGATTTTTGCGGCTACCTTGCTGTGGTCTGATCTGAGCAACCGTTACGTTTGGGTGGTGCTGGGTGTCACCTTTATTTTTGGTGCGGTGGGCTGGGTGGATGATTATCGCAAGGTAGTGGAAAAAAATTCCCGCGGCTTGCCAGCGCGCTGGAAATACTTGTGGCAGTCGGTTGGCGGTCTGGGCGCCGCGCTGTTTTTGTATCAGACGGCAGTTTCGCCGGTTGAAACGCAACTGTATGTTCCGTTCTTTAAAGATATTGCGCTGGAGCTTGGCGTATTTTATGTGGCGCTCACCTATTTCGTGGTTGTCGGCAGCAGTAATGCCGTCAATTTGACAGATGGTCTGGACGGCCTGGCAATTATGCCGACGGTATTAATTGGCGGTGCCCTTGGCCTTTTTGCCTATTTGGCGGGTAACGTGCAGTTTGCCGAATATTTGAACATTCCCTATGTCAGCGGTGCCGGTGAGCTGGTTGTATTTTGTGCCGCCCTTGGCGGTGCGGGTCTCGGTTTTCTCTGGTTTAACACTTATCCGGCGCAAGTATTTATGGGCGACGTTGGTGCGTTGGCGCTGGGTGCGGCACTGGGTGTGATTGCGGTTATCGTCCGTCACGAAATTGTATTTTTCATTATGGGCGGTGTGTTCGTGATGGAAACGGTCTCGGTTATTTTGCAAGTGGCATCTTTCAAGTTAACGGGTAAGCGTATTTTTCGCATGGCCCCCTTGCATCATCACTTTGAACTCAAAGGCTGGCCAGAACCTCGGGTAATTGTGCGGTTCTGGATTATTACTGTAATGCTGGTGTTGATTGGATTGGCAACGCTGAAGCTGAGGTGATTGCGAAGGAGTAGCGAGGTGAGAGCGAGGCTGGAAATGTTCGACGTTGGATGTTCGATGTTGGACGAAAAGCAGATCGGGATTTTGTACGCAGTCGGGGGCAAGTGAATGGGCCGGGTACTTCGAAACCGGATTTGAATCTGATTTGTGCAGGAGCGGTAAATCGTTCGCTGAACATCGAACGTCTAACGTCGAACAGTAATTTTTATTATGGTGATGAATTTGGCTCAACAAATGGATCAGCGGTTAACAGCGGTGCTTGGCATCGGTGTTACCGGTCTGTCTGTTGCCCGTTATTTGGCAGGGCACGGACAGCCATTTGTTATGTGCGATACGCGAACCAGACCACCACTATTATCTGAATTCAGGCAAAACTTTCCGAAAATTCCCTGTTATACAGGGACGGACGTTGACAGCGTGCTGGCAATCGCCAGTGAAATTATCGCCAGCCCCGGGCTTGACCCGGATCACCCCTTGTTGGTTCAGGCTGCGAAACAAAATATTCCAGTGGTTGGTGATATCGAACTTTTTGCGCGTGCAGTCAGGGCGCCGGTGGTTGCCATTACCGGCTCCAATGGCAAGAGCACGGTAACCCGGTTGCTAGGGGAAATGTCCCGAACTGCCACTCGAAATGTAGCTGTGGGTGGCAATCTCGGGACACCGGCACTGGAATTGCTCAGCGATGAATGTGAACTTTACGTACTGGAGCTTTCCAGCTTTCAGTTGGAGCAGACGCGCTCACTGGAACCGGCTGTGGCCACTATTTTGAATCTGTCTGAAGACCATCTTGACCGCTACCCGTCAATGGCTGAGTACCGCAGTGCCAAACAGGAAATTTATGTCAGGGCAAAACAGGTGGTGGTAAATCGGGATGATTCAACTACCTGGCCTGCCGGTCCGATTGACGAGGTGTGGAGTTTTGGTCTGGACCTGCCCGCAGACAATGCTCCTGAAAACGGATTTTCGTCAGACAAGGCGTTCGGCGTTATCGAACAGGGTGGACAGTTCTGGCTTGCACAGGCTGACCAGGTACTGTTGCCCGTTGACGAATTGATGCTGAAGGGACGCCATAATTGGGCTAATGCGCTGGCTGCTCTGGCTCTCGGTAGCGCAATTAACTTGCCGATGGATGCAATGCTTGACGCCTTGCGCCGCTTTTCCGGGTTGCCCCATCGTTGCCAGACGGTCCGTATCTTGAGTGGCGTGACTTACATCAATGATTCCAAAGCGACCAATGTTGGTGCTGCGCTGGCGGCTCTTGAAGGGTTGGGCCACGAACCGAAAAATAATGATCCGAAAAATATTATCTGGATAGCCGGAGGGCAGGGCAAGGGCGCTGATTTTTCTCCGCTTGCGCCGGTGGTGGGTCGATATGTGAAGACGGCTCTGTTAATGGGCGAAGATGCCGGTCTCATGGCCGACGCCATTGCCGGAGTGACAACGGTTGAGCAGGTGAAGACTCTGGAACACGCCGTACATTGTGCCAGCAAACTGGCAGAACCCGGAGATCTGGTGCTGTTGTCTCCAGCTTGCGCCAGCTTCGATATGTTTCGCAATTTTGAAGCTCGTGGTGATGCATTTATTGCAGCGGCAGAGGGGGTGGCATGACAACGTTTGCTGCTTTTATGCCAGTGCAATTGACTCGTGCCGGAGCTCTCGCCAGAACTTTGGATAACACTCTGCTGGTCTGTGTTCTCGCGCTTGTGACTATCGGTCTGGTTATGATTGCCTCGGCCTCTGTCAGTTTTGCCGAGCACCAGTATGGCGATACCTTTTATTTCCTGAAGCGGCACTTGATGTATCTCGCATTGGGAATTGCCGGTGGTCTGGTAGTGCTCAATATTCCCCTGTCTTTCTGGTATCGCTACGGCTTGCTGTTACTGACAGGCACCTTTTTATTGCTGGTGATCGTGTTGATTCCGGGTGTGGGGCGTCGCGTTAATGGCAGCCAACGCTGGCTGGCACTGGGGCCCATTACCATACAGGCTTCCGAAGTAGCCAAACTGGCAGTGGTAATTTTTATGGCGGGCTATCTGGAACGTCATCAGACGGTGCTGCAAGAGAGCTGGCAGGGTTTTTTCAAACCGGTAGCGATTCTGGGGGTCTTGCTGGGTTTGTTGTTGCTCGAACCGGATTTTGGTTCATCGGTGGTGCTGGCGGGTACGGTACTCAGCATGCTGTTTTTTGCCGGCGTAAAAATCAGACAATTCAGTTTGTTAATCGTAATTGGTTTGGGTGGGCTGGCAGCGATGGCTCTGCTGTCTCCGTATCGCATGCAACGCCTGGTGACCTATCTGGACCCTTGGGCAGATCAGTTCAACAGCGGCTATCAATTGACTCAATCGCTGATCGCATTTGGTCGCGGTGAATGGTTTGGTGTTGGTCTTGGTAACAGCATTCAGAAGCTGTTTTACCTGCCCGAAGCGCACACGGATTTTGTGTTTGCCATTTTTGCGGAGGAGTTTGGACTACTCGGTGTATTGGCGGTGTTGGCCCTGTTTACGGTTTTGCTGTGGCGAGTGTTTGGCATCGTGCGCAATGCGGTATCGCAACGTGACTGGTTTTCTGCCTACACCGCATTTGGTATTGGTATTTTGATCGCGGGACAGACTTTTATCAACATGGGAGTGACGTCCGGGCTATTACCTACAAAAGGTTTGACCTTGCCGTTTATCAGCTATGGCGGCAGTAGTTTGTTGGTGTGCTGCGCAATGGTGGCTCTGTTATTAAGAATTGATATGGAACTGAAGGGTAATTTGCCGGGCAAGCATTTGGTAAGCAAAAGCGCGAACAGGGGAAGCGTGCGCAAGGGGTCGAATGAACGCAACCGTTGACAAAAAAGTTGTGGTGATGGCCGGTGGCACCGGGGGACATGTGTTCCCGGCGCTGGCGGTTGCCCGCGAGTTGCGCAGTCGCGGAGTGAGCGTTATCTGGCTGGGTACGCGCCGTGGTATCGAAGCTGATCTGGTACCGTCGAACGATTTTCCCTTCCGTGTTATTGAGGTGTCGGGTTTGCGGGGCAAAGGTGCAGGCGCTTTGCTGAAAGCGCCCTTGCTGCTGTGGCGTGCCCTGCGTCAAGCCCTGGCAGTATTGAAAGCAGAGCGACCGGATGCAGTGCTGGGCATGGGGGGCTTTGCGTCCGGGCCCGGTGGACTCGCCGCCAGACTATTGGGGTTACCGCTGGTCATCCACGAACAAAATGCTGTGGCAGGTACAACCAATCGCTTGCTGGCGCATATGGCTAAACGCGTGATGCAGGCTTTTCCGGACACTTTGCCAAAGGGTCAGTTGTGCGGCAACCCGGTGCGTTCCGAAATTACCGCGCTGCCCGCCCCGGAATTGCGAATGAATGAAAGTGGACACGGAAAGGGTGATCGTCCGCATCTGCTGGTGTTGGGTGGAAGTTTGGGCGCAGTAGCGATTAATGAGCTGTTGCCGCAGGCGATCAAGCGTTTGCCAAAACATGAGCAACCGCAGATATGGCATCAGACGGGACGTGATCGCGTTGTAGCAACCGAAGAGCAGTACAACGGGGCGAGCGTCGATGCTCATGTAGTCCCTTTTATTGATGATATGGCAGAAGCCTACGGCTGGGCCGATCTGGTGATCTGTCGGGCGGGTGCATTGACAGTTTCAGAGTTGGCTGCGGTTGGCGTGGCATCACTCCTGATACCGTTTCCGCACGCCATTGACGACCATCAAACAAAGAATGGCATGTGGCTGGTTGATAACGGAGCGGCCCACCTGGTGCAGCAGGCAGAGCTGAGCCCGGAAAAACTGGCCGTCATGTTGCAGAAATTGCTGGCAGACCGACCCGGATTGCTGGCTATGGCAAAAAACGCAAGGCAGTTGGCGCAGCCTGACTCGGTAAGCGTGGTGGCCGATGCTTGTCAGGAGGTGTTTCATGAAGCCTGTTGAATATGAAACAGAGAGCTATTGATGAGTAAGACAGCAGTATTTGAAATTCCCGAGATGCGTCGCATTCGCCGTATTCATTTTATCGGTATTGGCGGTAGCGGCATGTGTGGCATCGCCGAGGTATTACTCAATCAGGATTACGAAATTTCCGGTTCTGACCTGATGGATGGGGCGGCTACCAGGCGTCTCAAAGACATGGGTGCCCGCATATTTATTGGTCACAGGGCAGAAAATGTTGACGGTGTTGATGTGGTGGTGAATTCATCGGCAGTCAGGGAAGACAACCCGGAAATGCTGCGTGCCCGCGAGAATCGAATCCCGGTTGTTCGCCGCGCTGAAATGTTGGCAGAGCTGATGCGTTATCGGCACGGTATTGCCGTGGCCGGCACCCATGGCAAGACCACCACCACCAGCCTGATCGCATCAATTCTTGCACAGGCGGGTAAAGATCCCACATTTGTTATTGGCGGCCGGCTTAATAGCGCGGGCGCCAACGCCGGTCTCGGTGAGAGTCGCTATCTGGTGGCAGAGGCCGACGAAAGCGATGCGTCGTTCCTGCACTTGCAGCCGATGTCGGCGGTAGTGACGAATATCGATATAGACCATATGGAAACTTATGGTTTCGACGAAGGGAAACTGAAAAAAACCTTTGTCGAATTTCTCCACAATCTGCCGTTTTACGGTTTGGCGGTACTTTGCATTGACGATGAACGGGTGCGGGAAATCATGCCCGATGTGTCGCGGCCCGTTTTGACATACGGCTTTGGCAAGGGCGCGGATTATCGCCTGTCCGGTTTGACAGCAGACCAACGTAGTATGCGGTTTCGTATTGATCGGCCCGAAGGTCATTTGCCGTTGGATATTGAACTCAATATTCCGGGAGTGCACAACGCATTAAACGCGGCCGCAGCAGTGGCGGTGGCAACCGATGAAGGCATTGATGACGCGTCCATCTGCAAGGGCCTGACTACCTTTGGCGGTGTTGGGCGCCGCTTTGAAATTTATGGTGAATACCCCTTGCCTTTCATTGGTGAGACAGTTGGTGAAGGCGACACGGCCATGCTGGTGGATGATTACGGTCACCATCCGCGCGAAGTTGCGGCCACCATAAAAGCGGTACGTGATGGTTGGCCCGATCGACGCCTGGTAATGGTATTCCAGCCTCATCGCTACACCCGTACTCGGGATCTCTATGAAGATTTTGTACAGATTTTGTCGAGCTGTGATGCTCTGGTATTGACCGAAGTATACAGCGCCGGTGAGGAGCCGATTCCGGGTGCAGACAGCCGTCACTTGTGCCGCAGTATTCGCCAGCGCGGTCTGGTGGACCCGATTTATGCGGCCCGTATTGAAGATGTGCCCGATATCGTGCGCGACGTTGTACAGCCCAATGACATTGTGATTACCCAGGGGGCGGGCAGTGTTGGCAAGCTAGTGAAGATTTTGGCGGAGAGGAAGTTGCGGTGATGGTGCAGGTGGGGAGTGTTCGATGTTGGATGTTCGATGTTCGACGAAAAAGCGGCGCGGCGGCGAGTTTCGGTGTTGTAAGCGGAGCTGCTCAGAACGTTGGAGTCCGGTGGAAACAGCAATGCAAGGCAGGTGACAAAATGCCCGGTTTTTGCCTTTCGTCGAACATCGAACATCGAACATCGAACGAAAAACCCGGAGCGGCAACACAAAGCGTGCGACCAGACAAACAAGAACCCTGTAACTGGAGCGGCACATAGTGCAGAAGATGAACCAAAACCTGAACCCTGACAAATATGGCCGCGTCGGTGTCGTGTTCGGCGGCGTATCTGCAGAGCGCGACGTATCGCTGCAGTCCGGGCAGGTTGTGTATGACGCCTTGGCACGCGCCGGTGTAAATGTCGTTGCCCTCGACGTTGGCGACCAGCCGATGCAGACCATACAGGCAGCGGGGGTCGATCGAGTGGTGCTGGTTTTGCACGGTCCGGTTGGTGAGGATGGCACGATCCAGGGAGCTCTTGAGGTGGCGGGTATTCCGTACACCGGAAGCGGGGTGCTGGCATCGGCACTGGCGATGGATAAATGGCGTTGCAAATCACTTTGGCTTGGCATGGGGCTACCTACCGCAGAATTCACCATGCTGGATAAACACAGTAACTGGGCCGCCATTCTGGAGCAGTTGGGCGGCGCGGTGATGGTCAAGCCCTCTTGTGAGGGTTCCAGTATTGGTATGTACAAGGCCGAAACGGTGCAAGAACTGCATGACGCGTGGGCTCAGGCATCTGTTTACGGTGCGGTGATGGCAGAGCGCTGGATCAGCGGTAGTGAGTACACTGTGGCGATACTTGATGGGCAAGCCCTGCCGCCTATCAAGTTGGAAACTGACCGTGGTTTTTACGATTACGAGGCCAAATACGTGGTGAATGATACGCGCTATCTGGTGCCCTGTGGTCTTCATGGTGGTGAGGTGAATGAGTTAAAGCGGCTGGCATTGGCAGCGTTTGATAGCCTGGGTTGCTCCGGTTGGGGGCGCGTGGATCTGATGCGCGATAGCGATGGCAGTTTCCAGTTGTTGGAAGTGAATACGATTCCGGGCATGACCGGCCACAGTCTGGTACCGAAGGCAGCGGCTGAAGAAGGTATTTCGATGGAGGCACTGGTGGTAAAAATTCTGGATACCTCGCTGCGGCGGGGAGATTGATGATGGCGCGCCAGGCTAGCAAAAAAGGGG
>JBNKFQ010000047.1:0-2725 GCA_050289385.1 Porticoccaceae bacterium
GTCGTTGGCAGCCGGGCAAACAGTTACCCTGGTTCATCTGGGTTTATTTAACAAAAAGCGCGGCTGGCCTCAGGTGTTGGATGCAATGACACAAATGCGCAATAAAAATGTGCGTTTGGAAATTATCGGCGAAATTGATGATGGCACCCGCCTGGAACTGGAAAGCCGCATACGGGAACTGGGTTTGGACAACCAGGTGAAAATGTACGACTGGATGCCTTTTGAAGAGGCATTTGAGCGGTTGTGCAGCGCACAAATCGGCCTGATTACCTTCCAGCCGGGTATTCTGAATCATGTTTATGCTATGCCTCATAAAATGTTTGACTATATGGCAGCAGGCATGGCAGTGGTGTGCCCCGAATTTGCGGTGGAAGTTGCACCCATTGTCAGAGAAACAGAATGTGGTGTATTGGTAAACCCGGCCGACCCGGTTGAACTGGCGACAAAACTGGATGCTCTGGTTGAGTCACCAGAGACCATGTCTCGTATGGGGCAATGTGGACAAGAAGCGGTGCGTGACAGGTACAATTGGGAGGCCGAGGCCAAGCCACTGGTCGCAATGTACCGGGGGCAGCCCGGACAGCAGCTTTCACAACAAACGGAAACGAATAAATGAAACAGGTTCTACAGGATTTGGCAAAGGGCGGCACTTCCGTTGTAGACGTACCAGCTCCCCGCGCGACTTCTGGCCATGTGGTGATCGATAGCAGGGTTAGCCTGATCTCCGCCGGCACCGAACGCATGTTGGTGGACTTTGGCAAGGCATCTTATCTGGACAAGGCCCGGCAACAGCCCGAAAAAGTGAAAATGGTTCTGGAGAAAGTACAGACCGATGGTCTGGCTGCCACGGTAGAAGCTGTGCAGTCGAAACTGGCGCAACCGTTACCGCTCGGGTATTGCAATGCGGGTGTGGTTGCTGAACTCGGTTCAGGTGTCAACGGCTTTAAGATTGGTGACAGGGTGGTGTCCAATGGGTCTCATGCGGACGTGGTCAGGGTGCCAAAAAATCTATGTGCCAAAATCCCCGATGTGGTGTCAGATGAGGCTGCGGCGTTTACTGTGGTTGCCAGTATCGGTTTACAGGGTATTCGGCTGGCGCAGCCGACTTTGGGTGAAGCCTTTGTTGTTACCGGTGTCGGCTTGATTGGCCTGTTAACGGTTCAACTGTTACGCGCACAGGGTTGTCGTGTGCTTGCTATTGATTTTGATGACGGCAAACTCGCGCTGGCTCGTCAGTTCGGGGCAGAAACCTGCAATCCGGGCAGCGGCGAGGATCCGGTCGCTGCAGGCATGGCATTCAGTCGCGGTCACGGTATTGATGGTGTCATTATTACCGCATCCACCAAATCCAGCGATCCTGTGACACAGGCTGCACGCATGTCGCGCCAGCGGGGCCGCATTGTGCTGGTCGGTGTGACAGGCCTGGAATTGAATCGCGCTGATTTTTACGAAAAAGAGTTGAGTTTTCAGGTTTCCTGTTCGTACGGTCCTGGTCGTTATGATCCTCAATATGAGGAAGGTGGGCATGATTACCCTTACAGTTTTGTGCGCTGGACCGAGCAGCGCAATTTTAGTGCTGTGCTGGATATGATGGCCGCCGGCCAACTTGACGTAGAACCCTTGATTTCCCGCCGCTTTGATTTTGACGATGCACCGGCTGCGTATCAGGTGTTGACTGAAGACAAATCAGTACTCGGTATTTTATTGCAGTACAGCAGCGTGCCGGCAGAGCGGCATGTGTCTAGTGTCTCTCTGCACAATGCCCTGGAGTTTGACTCGCAAAAACCGGTGGTAGGGTTTATTGGCGCCGGTAATTACGCGTCACGCATGTTGATTCCAGCCTTTAAAAAATCCGGCGCACAATTGCACATCATTGCAACATCGGGTGGCGTGAACGGGGTGATTCACGGTGATAAGGCCGGATTTTCCCGCGCAACTACCGATACAGCAGCAATGCTAAATGATTCGGCAATTAATGTTGCTGTTATTGTTACTAGACACAATACTCATAACCGTTTTGTATCAGAGGCACTCCATGCCGGTAAACATGTTTTTGTAGAAAAGCCTCTGGCGATAAACCTTGAAGAATTGGCTCAGGTAGAAGGAGCGTATCATGCGGCAGTTGCGGCTGGAAAGTCGCCGCACCTGATGGTTGGCTTCAATCGCCGGTTTTCACCCCAGGTTCAAAAAATAAAGAAACTGCTGGCATCTGTCAGTGAACCCAAATCTTTCATTATAACTGTTAATGCCGGTGCCATACCCGCAGACCACTGGGTGCAAGACCCGGAAGTCGGCGGCGGGCGCATTATTGGTGAGGCTTGCCATTTTATTGATTTGATGCGGCATTTAGCTGGTTGTGAAATCACTTCTGTTCAGTGTCGCAGAATGGGCGACGTCGACGGTGTTGAGGTAAGCGAAGACAAAGCCAGTATTACTCTGGGTTTTAGCGATGGTTCTTTTGGAACCGTGCATTATCTGGCCAATGGAAGCGCCAGTTTTCCCAAGGAGAGGGTAGAAGTGTTCTCCGCTGGCCGAGTATTACAACTGGACAACTTTCGAAAGTTGAGAGGTTATGGCTGGCCCGGTTTCAAAAAAATGAATCTCTGGCGTCAGGACAAGGGACAGGGAGATTGCGTGAGGCAATTTCTGCAGGCAGTGGAGAAGGGGGAGGCGACTCCAATCGCTGTCGAGGAGATTTTTGAGGTAGCAAAGGTAACAGTTGAGG
>JBNKFQ010000048.1:0-18212 GCA_050289385.1 Porticoccaceae bacterium
TCAAAATCCGGTTGTAACGCCTATATTGTCCATTTGTTAATAATAAGCTTAAAGCTCAGGTCGCCCTGCTGGCCGCTGATTTTACCGGGTAGCAGCCAGCCATTGATATTTTCATAACGTGAAAACTCCAGGTCCCATCCCGCCTGCGACAGAAAAGACAAGGTTCCGGTGTCGCTGTGAGTACGTTTATCAACGGGTTGATCCGGCGTGGGTATACCCCGTACCCACCAGGTAAGTGCTTCCACAGGCAGGGGCAAGCCCAGCAGTTGCCGGGTCAAGTCGGCGCTGGACGTTGCGAAGTGTTGCTCGTCGCCTCGCTGCAGTATTACATGTTCAGGGTCACCGCTTATTCGAGTGGCATAGGCGCCAAACGGCCCGCTCAGGTGAACATCGAAATGGTGTTGATTCTGGTGCCACTCCAGCAGCGCGCTGCCAGAGTCCCCGGGTGCGCGGTAACCGAGTTTGGCCTGTATGCGCCACTGCGTCAAAAGCGTCTGGTGGTCGACAAAATCCTGCCAGTCAGATATTTGCGCGGGTTTAACAACGGGCTGCAAGGTACATGCAGAGAGCGCCATCAGTACAGCAATGAGAATAAACTGCCGACACATTTACTCGCTGGTTTCCAGACGTTCCATGACTTTTGTGATGGATGCGTGGTTCGGGTTGTCGCGCAGGCTGTCTTGCCACACTTTTCTGGCCTCGTCCTTGCGGCCGAGCGACCACAGCACCTCTCCCAGATGTGCCGCTACCTCGGGGTCGGGCAAGGTTTCCATGGCGCGCTGCAAGTAAACCAGCGCTTCTTCTGCCTTGCCCTGGCGGTACAGCACCCAGCCGAGGCTGTCCAGAGTAGCCGGGTCATCGGGGTTGAGTTTGAGTGCCCGTTTGATCAGATTGTAGGCTTCTTCAAAGCGGTCGGTGTGGTTGGTGAGGGAATAGCCCAGCGCGTTGAGCACCATCGCGTTATTGGGATTGCTGTCGAGAATGGTGCGCAGGCTTTGTTCCGCCATTGCGACATTGCCTTGTCGCTCGCTCACCAGCGAGTGAGCATAAAGCAGCTGGTTATTGTCTGGCATCTCTTCCAGCGCAGCGGTTAGCAACTGGTTTGCTTCTGGCAAGCGATTGGCCTGAACCAGTAACTCCGATTCCACTTGATAAATGGCGGCTGCCTGTTTTGGGTGCTCCAGGCGCAGTTGCTTCAGGTACATGCGCGCTTCGGGCAGACTGCTTCTGGCCAACATCAGGTCTGACAGGCGGGCCGCGGCGTTCAGCATGTGTTGGCCCGAGCGTACCTGGCGGTAGTGTTTTTCTGCCAGGTTGCTGTCGTTCTTGTGTTCTGCCAGTTTGGCGAGCTGGTAGTGCGCATCTGCACTGTGGGTGGTGCTGCTCAACAGGTTGTTCAGCAGTTTTTCGGCGTAGTCGGGTATGCCAATTTCGATGCTGATAAGAGACAGGGAGTACATCAGCATATCGTCCTGCGGATAAAGGCTGGCAAGAGTAGACAGCTCCTGACGAGTGCGATCGAGGTCTATGCCTGCCCACATCTGAATGGCATGCAGCCGCAATTGTTTGCTCTCGGGCAGCAAGAACAAGGCGTCATCCAGTGCCGCCCTGGCGGCATCGAGCTTGCCTTGCTGTTGCAATATCTGTGCTCTCAGCAGTAGTGAGGGTTCACTTTTGCTGTCGCGCTCCAGCAAACTCTGGACCACAGCCAGCGCAGACGAGGCTTCGCCCTGGCGCCACAGCAGGGTAGCTTTGGCTAACTGGGCGTCAGGTGTATTGGCCAGCTCCGGGTCAAGCGTTGTCCAGGCGGCGAGCAGGTCCGCGCGTTGCTCCTTGCTGGCAGATGCGGACCAGGTTGCCAGTGAGCGCAATGGCTCACCTTCGCCATGTTCCAGCATATATACCGCGTGTGGAAAGGCTTTTACCAGTTGCCGGGCCAGCCCCAGATAGTGGGCGGCAAAACGGCGTGCTTCAATGTTGTCCGGCTCCAGTTCGCTCCACAGTTGTGCCAGGCTCAATGCGTGGCTGTTGGCGTCGAGCAGGGCTGCCACCCGTGTGGCGCGAGCGATAATAACCGGGTCACGGGTGGTGAATGCCTGTTTGATGTATTTGGTGAGTGTTACGCCATATTCATTGCGGGAGCCGGCAATTTCGGCCACCAGCAGGTCGTACAGTGTCTCTGCCGGAAACGGTTTGGCAGGCACTTCCACTTTTTTAACGGGCAGGTAATAAACAGGTTGTGGCGTGGCCGCTGTCTTTGGCGGAACTGTGTTGGTGCAGCCAATCAGGCCGGTGATGACCGCGCCACCAATTACAGTAAAGAGTCTGGTTTTTGTCATAGCAACGATACCTTCAGATTGGTACACGTTATCGTCAGTGCGCGCTAAAGGCAAGACAGAAAGTGCGTTGTTCCGGTTTATGACTCATGCCGGGCCTGTCAAATTCAAAAGGTCTGTTCATGCCTTTGATCGCACGCTTTGGTGCGAGTTCACGAGCGCCAAAAATATCCGGGCTTGTGTTCATGGGCAGGTAACGCGGAAAATACCCGGTCTGGAACAGCAACAGTTTGACGTTATGAGTTTTCTTGCGCTCGGGATCAATCACCGCACAGCCGCTCTGGAGGTCAGGGAACAGGTGGCATTTGCCCCGGAAAAAATGGTGGAGGCACTGCAGCAAGCGTGTAAAGCCGCTGATTTGAGTGAGGTGGTTATTGTGTCTACCTGCAACCGCACAGAGGTATACAGTGTCGGACAGGGGGATGCGGACAAGCTGCTGGACTGGTTGGGCCAGCATCATGGCTTGTCTGCCGGACAACTGGCCGACAGCCATTACCTGTACCGTGAAGAGGATATGGTGCGCCATTTGATGCGGGTGGCTTGCGGTCTGGACTCCATGGTGCTGGGCGAACCCCAGATTCTGGGGCAGATCAAGTCTTCGTATGCCGTGGCGCGCGAAGCGGGCACGGTTGCCGGTGGCCTCAATTCGGTATTTCAATACGCTTTTTCGGTGGCCAAGCGCGTGCGCACACATACAGCAATCGGTGAAAATCCGGTGTCGGTAGCCTATGCCGCAGTGAGCCTCGCCCAACAAATTTTTTCTGATCTCAGCCGTGAACACGCTCTGTTGATTGGTGCGGGTGAGACCGTTGAGCTGGTCGCCCGACATTTGAAAGAAAAGAAAATAGGGAGCATCACGGTTGCCAATCGCACCCTGAGCCGGGCCCAGGAGTTGGCAGACAAATTTGGTGCGGAGGCGATTTTGTTATCGGATATTCCGGAGCATTTGCACCATGCCGATATCGTCATATCGTCAACGGCGAGCCAACTTCCCATTCTCGGCAAGGGTGCAGTCGAGTCGGCGTTAAAAGTGCGCAAGCACAGGCCGATGTTTATGGTGGATATTGCAGTGCCACGGGATATTGAGCCGGAGGTGGCTCGGCTGGACGATGTCTACCTGTATTCGGTGGATGACCTGAAGGAAGTGATTGATGAAAATATTCGCTCCCGTGAGATTGCGGCGCACAAGGCCGAGGAAATCATCGATCAGGGCATAGACGAATGGTGTCGCCAGGTTCGTGCGCTCAATGTGGTGGATACCATTCGCATATTTCGAGCCAGCACGAAAACTGTTAGCGACGCCGAGCTGGAGAAGGCGTTGCGCTTGTTGGCTCGCGGTGAAGATCCCGAGCAGATCTTGCGCTCACTGGCGCGTAATTTAACCAACAAGTTTTTACACGAACCCACCACTCGCCTGAAACAGGCCAGCGAAGCTGGTCAGGTTGAACGTATAGAGTGGGCGACGGAGTTGTTTGGTTTGGAGACTCCCAACCGGGATGATAAACAGGATTCCTGATTCCTGCGCGGACGGGAATCCATATCGCTTGAACACAGACTCCCGCTTTCGCGGGAGTGACGGAAACAAAGATGAAAAAAAGTATTCTTGAAAAACTCGAGCATTTGACTGAGCGCTACGAGGAAGTTGGAGTGTCGCTGGGCGACCCGGATATTATTTCTGACCAGAAACGCTTTCAGGCCTTGTCGCGAGAATATGCCGAGCTTGAGCCGGTGGTCAAAACCTACACCCGTTATCAGCGGCTGTTGTCTGATATTGAGGATGCGTCTGCGTTGTTAAAAGATGCCGACAGCGACATGCGTGATATGGCCCAGGAAGAGCTGAAAAACGGAGAGGCCGAAAAAGACGAGCTGGAACTGGAATTGCAAAAGCTGTTGCTGCCGAAAGACGAAAATGACGACAAAAATGTCTTTCTGGAAGTGCGTGCCGGTACCGGAGGTGACGAAGCCGCTATTTTTTCCGGTGATCTTTTTCGCATGTATTCTCGCTACGCGGAGACCCGGGGGTGGCGCGTGGAAGTGGTCAGCGCTCGCGAAGGGGAACATGGCGGCTATAAAGAGATTATTACCCGAGTGGTAGGAAACGGGGCTTATTCACAGCTGAAGTTTGAGTCCGGCGCGCATCGGGTTCAGCGTGTGCCAGAGACGGAATCACAGGGGCGCATTCACACGTCTGCTTGTACCGTAGCCGTTATGCCCGAGGCGGATGATGTCGGCACCATTGATATTAATCCTGCTGATTTGCGAATAGATACATTCCGCTCTTCGGGAGCCGGTGGCCAGCATGTTAATACCACCGACTCGGCGATTCGTATTACACATTTACCCACCGGACTGGTGGTGGAGTGCCAGGACGAGCGTTCGCAACATAAAAACAAGGCCAAGGCCATGAGTTTATTGCAGTCGCGCTTGCAGCAGCAGGCTGAATCGCAGGTTGCGCAGGAAAAAGCCGACGCTCGCCGTTTGCTGGTGGGCAGTGGCGATCGTTCCGAGCGCATTCGTACATACAACTATCCGCAAGGCCGAGTAACTGATCACCGCATTAATCTTACCCTGTACAAGCTGGATGAAATAATGGAAGGAAAGCTTGACGCGGTGGTGCAGCCTTTGATTACCGAATATCAGGCCGACCAATTGGCCGCGCTGGCAGACGAGTGATGGCCACCGTTGCCGATGCCTTGCGCTGCAGCGCCGAGTTGGCCGATATTTCCAACACACCGCGCCTGGATGTGGAAGTGTTGCTGGCCCACGCGATTGGCAAGGACCGCACCTACCTGTTTACCTGGCCGGAACATGATTTGTCGTCTGATCAAATCAATCACTTTGAGAGTTTGCTTGAGCGTCGCAAGTCGGGTGAACCGGTAGCGTACATTACCGGGGTGCGCGAATTCTGGTCACTGCCACTGGCTGTTAGCAAGGCCACACTGATTCCCCGACCGGAAACGGAAATACTGGTGCAGGCGGCACTCGATTTGTGTTTGCCCGCAACAGCACGCGTTCTGGACCTCGGCACGGGCACTGGCGCGATTGCCCTGGCACTGGCGACAGAGCGGCCACAGTGGTCTGTTGTCGCGGTTGATAATGTGCCTGAAGCAGTTGCGCTGGCTCAGGGTAATTGTGAAAAACTGGCCTTGTCAAATGTTGTTATCAAACAGAGCGACTGGTTTTCGGCGCTTGAGAGGACAGAGCCCTTTGATTTGATTGTGAGTAACCCTCCCTATATTGACGTGCAAGATCC
Organism: Porticoccaceae bacterium; assembly: GCA_050289385.1. Taxonomy (GTDB): domain Bacteria; phylum Pseudomonadota; class Gammaproteobacteria; order Pseudomonadales; family Porticoccaceae; genus JBNKFQ01. Next base: position 5,590 of record JBNKFQ010000048.1, read on the forward strand.
CCACCTTGTTCAGGGGGATGTACGTTTTGAACCGCGTTCAGCGCTGGTGGCTGAACAAAAAGGGTTGGCAGAAATAGAACACATTGCAAAAACAGTGGGCGATTTTTTAAACTCCGGTGCCTGGTTGATGTTCGAGCATGGCTTTGAGCAAGGGAACGCTGTGCGCAATTTATTGGGGAAATACGGATTTTCTGAAGTGATCACACAGACGGATTTTGCCGGGCGAGATCGTGTCACATTCGGGAAAACTCAGGGGCAGCCGTGATGGCTCCCGGGGTTTTATTCAGAAAATGTAATCGTGCGGTATCGCCATACTTGTATTCGATCTGACCAGTGTTGAGCGGCCAACCCGGCTTTTATTTTCAACTGCCTCATAAATTCCGCCCTGTCTGACAGATGTTGCCAGGTGATCGGCGGAAAGTTGGCGCGGTGTACGCCTTCCTGAATAATGACTCCGTCCTCATCCGGTTTCAGTTGTGACAGCAAGTCGGGTTCGTTGGCAAAGGCAATAGGAACTGGCGTTGTCAGTACCGAAATTTCGATTTGAATATTCCCCTCATCTTCTTTTTTTAAAGCTGGAAAACGAGGGTCCTCAAATGCAGAGGCGTGAGCATTGTGGATCACATCGCTCACCAGAGGCCGCCAGGCCTTGTCGGTGCCGATGCAACCACATAACTCTCGTTGTTGACGAGTATTATTTAAATGACGAGGGTTATTTAAATACAGACGAACAAAACTCGCCGCCTCTTGTTGCAGTGCCGGCGGAAAATTCTGCGGATCAACCGACAGCTCCTTGCGGGTAAACAAAAAGCAGCGAATGCAGTCGCGCGCCAGTGCCAGCAGCAAGCTTTGCTCTTGATAATCAAGGGGCAAAAAATGGTTGTTCTCTATTGGCATGGCAACTGCCCTGTTTGAGAATTATTTGATTCGGGGGGCAACAATAGTGTGACACCAAAATCCCGTTGAAATAAAGTGCCACGTCTCAGTTCCGTTTTTTTTGTACCCGCCAGAGTATCAGGCCAAGCGCCAGAGCCGATAGCGTTAAGGTAAATATCAGGCCTACCCAAAAACCCGCAACGCCCATTGCCGGCCCCCACCAGTCGGTCAACGCCAGTGACCAGGATAGCGGAAAACCCACCAGCCAGAAAGCGATAAATTGAATGTACATCGTTGGCCTGGTGACTTTGTAGCCGCGCAAAGCTCCTTGCGCACCAATTGCCAGCGCGTCCATAAATCGATAGCCCGCCGCCAGCAACAGCAATTCGGCTGCAATGGCAGACACTTCGTTATCGCTTGTAAACAGTGTTGCGATATCTTGTCGAAACAGGATATACGTTAGTACCTGCAGCAGGGCAATTGCGGCAATCAGTGCCATTCCTGCCCAGCAGATGCTTTGCGCCTCATCGCGTTCCTTGCGTCCCAACTGGTGTGAAATGGCAATAGTGATGCTTTGTGCAATGCCGAAAGGAATAATGAACATGAGAGCATCAAACTGGAAGGCAATGCTATGGCCTGATATAACCTCCGCGCCCATATGCGCCACCATCAGAGGGATAATGCTGAAGTATCCGAATTCAAACAAAATTGAGCCGGCGATCGGTACGCCCAGATATAAAATTTCCCGGATTGTGGCCAGATGAGGGCGAGTAAAACAGGTGAGCAGGGCAAAGCAGCGAACCGCTTTGCCGCGAGCCAGATAAAAAGTGGCTGCAATGATTTGGCAGGTGACAGAGCACAGCGCTGCCCAGCCGCACCCTGCGCCGCCCAGCTTCGGCAAGCCCAGTTTGCCAGACACCAGACACCAGGCGAGAGGCATATGCAGCAGCAGTCCGCCTGCGTTCAACATCATCGCCACCCTGGGGGAGCCGGTGGCCTCCAGCGTGGTGCGTATGGTGATGTAGATAAAGTAACACGGCAGAGCGATCATCATCGGCGTCATATAGCCTCGGGCGATGTCCGCGACCCCGGTTTCCGAGCCCAGGACGCCAACCAGTTGTATTCCTCCGGCCATAATCAGGACTGTAATAATGCCCAGCGGAATTGCCATCCACAGGCATTGCTGGAACTGGTTGCGCACAGCCCGGTTGTCACCGGCACCGTAGTGGTGGCCCACCATCGGTGCGTTGGCAAACAGAATTCCACCCAAAATAAGAAAAATAAATGTGCTGATGCTGTTGCCCAGAGTGACGCCTGCCAGATCTGTGGGACTGGTGCGTCCGGTCACAAATACGTTGGTCAGACCAACGCCAACCATGGCAGCCTGACCGATAATTATCGGCAGACCAAAATTAAAAAGGCGAATGGCGTCCGTTAGCAGTCGACGGTGAGCCAATGAATCTTGCTGCATGTCTTGATTGTCCTGAACTCCGGGAATGCAAACAAATGCATCGAGCCTTGCCTGGTATTAATCAAAACAACAAGCCTGGAAGTTGTGGAATTTTTGCATAAACGGATAGTCTGGATTATACGCATATAATGAAGGCAAACGTCATGTTTTGGGTTTATCCTGAAACTGCTACCGGTGTGTGGCGTGGCCGTGCGCCGGTGAAATGAATTGTTTGAGTCTGTTGGTATTCAGGCCCTAACTACAGTGGGAACAACAACATGAATAATTTTCTGCGGTACTACGACGATTTGACCAGACGTTTGCAATCTTCAGGGGACTATGTCGCGCTGACTTTGTTGCGAGCGATACTTTTTTGGGAATTTTTTGAGGCGGGACTGGGAAAATTAAATGGCGAAAACTGGTTTTCGCACATTCAGGACAAATTTCCTTTCCCTTTTAGCGCCCTGGGCGCTGACCTTAACTGGTTGTTTGCGACATGGGGTGAGTTGATATTTTCGGTATTGCTTCTCCTTGGCCTGTTTACGCGTTTTGCTGCCTTTTCGTTGCTGGTGATTACGGCAGTTGCTACCGCGGCAGTGCATTGGCCCGGTGAGTGGGGCAGTCTTTCAGAACTCTGGAAGGGCTATGCTATCAGCGACAAGGGCTTTGGCAATTTTAAATTGCCGCTATTGTTTATTCTGATGCTTTTGCCTCTTGTCTTTTACGGTGGTGGCAAGTTAAGTCTCGATTGTCTGTTAAGAAAATTCACCAGTCGATCGGACCGCGGTACACCAGTTTGTGATCTGGCAAGTGCAGGGCTAGCTATTCTTGTGCCTGGACTTCCCCTGATCTTTCTAATGCCGGTGCCGGGAACCATTCTGGTTATCCTTGGAGCCGGGGCTATTACTGTCGGCTTAAAACGATCCCGGAACAGGCTCTAAGGCAGTTTCCGGCTTGTGGGAGGCTGCCGCGGGGTTATCCCTGTGGTAGGCGTCCCAGGCCGCCTTGATCAGGTGTGTGTGGATGGCCAGTGCGTCTTCTTCTGACAATATTTCCCGAAAATTTCTCATGCCTTTTTCAGCACGAATACCCTTTAACACAATATCCAGAAAGTCATGATGAGCTTGCTTGTTCATTTTCAGCAAATCGGGAATTCCGCCGCTGGCGTTTGCATGGCATTTTGCACAATTGCGCTGATAAAGCATCCTGCCTTGTGAAACTGCCACGCCCCGGTTTCCTGCGCCGCAGCAAATCTTGTTCATGATGCCGAGGTCTGGGTTCGGGCGAAACTCCCAGCGTTGTTCGCCGGTTAATTGTTGCAAGGGGGGAGTTAGTAGCGTTGCTTGTAACCGCGACCGCCGGTCAACCATTCGCCCGGTTCCTTATCCATATTTAGCAGGCGTTTTGTTGTTACCTCACCGACTTGTGGTACCGGTGCTTGCAGGGAGGTGCTCGGCTGGTCGCACCCCGTTAGCAAGCAAATCAGAATCGGGAATATCGGGAAATGCAAACCCGCGATACGACGAATCATAGCAATACCTCTTGTCTGGCTGGTCAATACGGGGTCGGTCAGGTGCCCGGGGGCACTGGTATCGGAGCAAATACAGGATTACTCGACAGGGCGTCCCGGCTATCCTGCAATTCGTACCCCATGTTCCGGGGAAGGCCCCATGAAACCTGCCGAAAGGGTGGCGAAGAATTTGCCCAAAGTCGACTATCTCCACAGTCTTGATGCAAACTATGCCTTCTTCCCGGAGAGTACATCGCAAGAGGTATACAAGACTCGCACTGCCTTCCGATATCGTTTTAAATCCGAAGCGAGCGAAGGTGTCAGTGAGTTTATCTGGCGTGACCTCAGATTGACACAGGCCCGTGACTTGCTGGTTCATGATGGCCTGTCTGTAACTGAGGTGCTCTGCACGTGGGGTACGGTAATGTGTCTTCGTTCACTCGGGCATTTTTTAAAAAGTTCGGCGTATTGCCGCGGGGCTGTCGTTCACATATGGTGAATAAAGCATCTGGCGCCAGGTAATCCTGTGGGCCCGTTATTTTCATGAAATGGACCGGAAATACTGGTAACGCCTGGTTAGTCAAGCCTTCTCCATATAACAATGCTATAATCCAGCGCTTCAAAAATTTGATCAAAAATTAGCCAGTTGGATAACGCATTGAGAACCAAAAGTACTGAGGGCAAAGAAAGTACCTCGCGAGCTGACCAGAATAACTCCCCCGGGACCGAACAGACCAAGTCTTCACCACGGAAACCTCGCGGCCGACGTCGTCGAGGTCGTTCCGGTGACAACAAGCCGTGGAACATTTCCGACTTCAAGGTAGAGCCGGCACCGGGAAAATTACGCTTTCATGATCTTGATTTGCCGTTATCCCTGATGCGCGGCATCGCCGAGCTCGGGTTTCAGTATTGCTCACCAATTCAGGCGCGGTCGCTGCCCCACAGCTTGCAAGGGCACGATGTCGTGGGCAAGGCTCAAACCGGAACCGGTAAAACGGCTGCGTTCCTCATCACCATGATTGATGACATGCTCAAGCATCCTCTCGATGGTGAACGATACGCGGGTGAGCCGCGAGCGTTGATTATTGCGCCTACTCGCGAACTGGTTATGCAAATCGCCGAAGACGCCAAAGCTCTGGCCAAATACACCGGTTTAACGGTTCATACGCTGGTTGGCGGCATGGACTACGGCAAGCAGCAAAAGCGGTTGCACGACAATCTGGTTGATATTCTGGTGGCGACGCCGGGGCGGTTGCTCGATTTTTGCGGCAGTCGGGACGTGTATCTGGACCAGGTCGAAGTACTGGTGATAGACGAAGCCGACCGTATGCTGGATATGGGGTTTATCCCTCAGGTGCGCCGCATTGTACGCCAGACACCGAAACGGGAGAATCGCCAGACCTTGTTGTTCAGTGCGACTTTCACGCCGGAGGTGATGTCGCTTTCCGAGCAATGGACCCACGAGCCGGTGCAAATAGAAATTGAGCCGGAAAGAGCGGCCGCCGAGGGTGTCGACCAAAAAGTGTATATCACTTCCGCCGGTGAAAAATTTGCCTTGCTGTTCCACACGATTAGCCAGCCGGAAGTGGAAAGTGTGATCGTTTTTGCCAATCGTCGTGATCAGTGCCGCCGTTTGCAGGAAAAGCTGCAAAAGAAGGGGTTTAGCGTGGGCCTGCTTTCCGGCGATGTGCCGCAGCAAAAAAGGGTGCGCACCCTGGACGCGTTCAAATCCGGTCAGATAAAAGTACTGGTGGCTACCGATGTGGCCGGTCGGGGCATTCATGTTGACGGCATTAGTCATGTTATCAACTTTACCTTGCCCGAAGAGCCCGAAGACTATGTACATCGAATTGGCCGCACTGGCAGAGCAGGCAAAACCGGTACTTCCATCAGTTTTGCCTGTGAGGATGATGCATTTTTGCTGGAGCCCATACAGGAATTGTTGGGCCAAAAACTGAATTGCGAACAGCCGCCTGAATAGTGAGGCATCAGCTGCCCGCATTGAAGGTTATGCGGGTTGCCTGCCTACAGTGTTTCGCTGTCAGCGTGTAACTGATCAAGCCAAAGCTTTGTGGCTCCCGCCACTGCTGCAGGCGCAGTAAAGAGATTGAGTATTGGCACCGCAGTTGCCACCAGTACAATCCCGCCAAAACCGATGCCAACCGTACGTTTCAGTCGCAATTTCACCAACAATCGGTCAAATGATACCTGGTCATTGTCTGCAGGGTAATCCAGATATTGAAGTGCCAATGACCAGGCTCCCCATAAAAAAGTCACGACCGGAGTTAATATGTTGAGCAGGGGAATAAAGGTCAACACCAGTACCAGCAGGCCAACTCCAAGCGTGCGCAACAAAAAATAACCCAGTTTTCGTATCTCTCTTTTGAATGCACTCCACGCGATACCGGCGGCGCGTTGCAGGGTCATTGGATTTTCGTCCAGTCGATCGGTGAGTATTTCTGCCGTTCGTTCAGCCAGCAAGCCGTAAAAGGGAGAAGCAATCAGATTGCTGATCAGAGTAAAGGTATAGCCATATACCAACAACAGCAGCAAGACAAACAGAGGCCACATTATCCAGACAATAAAGTCGAGCCAATCGGGGATAAAGCTCAGTAACCAGTTCAGCAGTTGACTAAATTCGTTGATGACCAGAGTGGTGATTCCGACAAACAGCAGAATATTGATCAGCAAGGGCATGATTACAAACATGCGAATGCGAGGGTGTTTAAGCAACCTGAAACCCTGTAGCAGATAAGCGGTGCTGCCAATAGCTTGTGTCGTCATGATTTTTCCTGACCTGATTTGAGTTTTGGCAACCGCGCCTGGTGGCCCGGTGCTAAAGAACCCGATCGTCGCATTTGTTTGATTTCGGTGGTGCCAGTGTAACAGTCGCGGTTGTTTTTGCGTCCGGCGCCCGGCGCCAGCAGAGTATATACTTGAGGCCTTGTTTGATGAAATGGCATGGAAGACAGGAGAATAAAATGAAATTATTGCTAAAACTGGTGGGGACGTTGGTAGTGCTGGCGCTGATTGCTGTATTTGTTGGCGCACTGTACCTGGATCGTGTGGTGAAAACATCAGTGGAGACGGTAGCGCCCGAATTTACGAAATCCCGCGTTGTTCTTGATGGCGTGAGCCTGTCGTTGTTAAATGGTAGCGCCAGCCTGTCCGGATTGCAGATTGGGAATCCCGGCGGCTTTTCCGCTCCCAACGCGTTTTCCTTGCAAAGCGTTGACGTCAAATTGAACCGTGACTCTATCTTTACAGACACAATCATCGTGGACAGCGTCCGTATCCTCGCGCCTGAAGTAACTTATGAAAGCTTGGGCAAGGGTAGCAATATCGAGGCGTTGCAACGCAATGTCGAGCAAGCTATCGCATCGGCAGGTGGGGTATCTTCCGAGACTGCCTCGCAAGCACCTGGCAAGAAATTGATCATAAAAGACTTGATGGTGAGTAAGGGCCAGATTCACTACAGCAACGCGTTATTGGGGAGCAAAACACTCGATCTGCCACTTCCCGATATACATTTGACCGGCATCGGCGAAAAATCAGGTGGTGCCAGTGCCAGCGAAGTGGCTGGTCAGATCTTGTCGGCGCTGAACAAAACGGCTGTGCAGGCGGTGGCCCAGTCAGGTGCAATCAAGGATCTGGGTAACCGTGCAAAAGAAAAACTGGGTGAGAAAAAAGACAAGCTCAGGGGATTGCTTGACGGCGTTAAAGACAAGCTCAAACCAGAATCAGAGGATTGACACGTTTTCTTCTGCAAACAGTATTGGCACCGGGGCTCGTAATGAGCCCTGGTCAAAAAACAGGCAGTGATGCCGCAATATTTGTCCTGAATAGCCGAATATATGTCTTTATTGGCCTTTTTCTGCTCTATTTTTGATCAGTTTAAGTGTTTACAGTCTGGCTTGTGGCAAGAATAATTGACCTCCCAAAATTGAGCTGCTCATCTTACAAACAGGTTTTCCGACGAATCTACAGTTAAAAAGCTGGTTATCAATGGAGTGAAACGCGGCGGAAAAGCAAACACACGATGCCGTAACGCACTGCGAGAGCAGATGAGACAATTAGTGTTAACAGGCCCTGGGTTCGTGTCATCAAGCAGGGTGGTTTAGTGGCACCATGGCTGAGCAGCCATAACGACTCTGATAACAGGCGGCTGGCATGAGCGATAGCGCTGAAAACAAACTGTATATACCGGATGCGCCTTTTCGTCCGGGAGACAAGGCTGATTTTTCCTTTCTGAACTTTCCCGCTGCCGGTACTTGCCAGCGTCCGGAGACGTCGGTTGATCCGGCTGACATTCGCGATCTGGCGTATGATCTGGTGCGTGTTCTGGGTGATGACCATAAAGCGGTTGGCCCCTGGGATCCGAAGTTGTCGCCTGATCAGTTGCGCGAGGCGCTTGTCCATATGACCCAAGTCAGGGTTATGGATGAACGGCTGCACAAAATGCAGCGTCAGGGCAAGATGTCTTTCTATATGAAAAGCACCGGAGAAGAAGCAATGCCTGTGGCTGCTGCACAGGCCATGCAGTTTGAGGATATGTTTTTTCCATCGTATCGCCAGCAGGGTGTATTGATAGCGCGTGGCTACCCTATGAAAGACATGATGTGCCAGATTCTCTCCAATAAAGGTGATCCTCTGGAGGGCAGGCAATTGCCAATTATGTACTGTAGCCCGGAGTACGGTTTTTTTACCATCTCGGGCAATCTTGCAACCCAGTTTCCGCAAGCGGTGGGCTGGGCAATGGCATCTGCCTACAAGGGCGAAGACAAGGTCGCCTCTGCGTGGATTGGAGATGGCGCTACCGCCGAAGGTGACTTCCATAATGCCTTGTTGTTTGCTGCAGTTTACCGGGCTCCCGTCGTCCTCAATATCGTTAATAACCAGTGGGCAATATCGTCTCCGCAATCAATTGCGGGCGGTGAAAATACGACATTTGCTGCCCGTGGTGTCGGCTACGGTTTGCCTAGCTTGCGCGTAGATGGCAACGATTATCTGGCAGCGTACGCGGCAACACAGTGGGCTGCGGAACGGGCGCGGGCTGGTCTTGGCGCGACGGTAATCGAGTTCGTTTCCTATCGCGCTGCGCCGCATTCAACCAGTGATGACCCGTCCGGTTACCGTCCCAAAGACGAGCATGAACACTGGCCTCTGGGTGATCCGCTGGAACGCCTGAAGCAACATCTGATAGAGCTGGGTGAATGGTCTGAGGATCAACAAACGGCTCTGGCGCAGGAAAAAGACAAGCTGGTGCAGGATACCTGGCGCGAGGCTATAGCCCTGGGCACCATTCACGACGAGGGTGGCTCTGGTGTTCGTGTTGCCGCCATGTTTGAGAAAGTTTTTAAAGAGATGCCTCCGCACCTTAGAAAACAGCGCCAGCAGTTGGGGGTTTAAATGACACAGATGAATATGATTCAGGCCCTGAATTCGGCCATGGATGAATTGCTCAAACGCGATCCCAATGTACTGATTTTTGGCGAAGACGTGGGGTATTTTGGCGGGGTGTTTCGCACCACCGCAGGCCTGCAGGCAAAGCACGGCAAACAGCGCGTTTTTGATACGCCGATCGCGGAGGGCGGCCTTGTTGCGGCTGCCATCGGTATGGGTGCAAACGGATTGCGGCCAGTGGTGGAAATTCAGTTTGCCGATTACATTTACCCCGCTTATGACCAAATTGTCAGTGAGTTGGCGCGATTGCGTTATCGCAGTAATGGCATGTTTACCGCGCCAGTAACTATTCGTTCGCCGTGCGGCGGCGGGATTTGGGGAGGGCAGACGCATTCGCAGAGTCCCGAGGCGTGCTTTACTCATGCGGCTGGGCTCAAGGTGGTGATGCCAAGCAACCCCTACGATGCAAAAGGGCTTCTGATCAGCGCCATCGAAGATGACGATCCGGTGATTTTTCTGGAACCCAAGCGAATTTATAACGGGCCATTTGACGGCGATCCGAACAAGCCGTCCCAGCCCTGGAGTTCTCACCCCAAAGGTGAGGTGCCCGACGGCCATTACCATGTTCCCATCGGTGTTGCCGATATCGTTAAAGAGGGCTCTGATGTCACTCTGGTTGCTTATGGCACTATGGTGTTTGTTGCCCAAGCTGCGGCCGAACGCATGGGCATTGACGCCGAAATTATTGATTTGCGCAGTCTGGTACCGCTGGATATCGAGACTGTGACAAAGTCAGTGCAAAAAACCGGGCGCTGTGTGGTGCTGCAGGAAGCGACTCGAACCAGTGGGTTTGGGGCGGAGCTGTCGGCGCAGATCCAGGAGGAGTGTTTCTGGAGTCTGGAAGCGCCCATTGAGCGTGTAACCGGTTGGGACACTCCCTACCCACACGCGCAGGAATGGAGCTACTTCCCGGGACAGGATCGAGTGATTGATGCTTTGCAACGGGTACTGGAGAACTGAAATGGGTAAATACGTATTCAAGCTACCGGATTTGGGCGAAGGCACGGTTGAGTCAGAAGTGGTGGAATGGTACGTGCAACCGGGGGATCAGGTTGCCGAAGACCAGCATATCGCCGACGTAATGACCGACAAGGCCACTGTAGAAATCAGTTCTCCTGTTGCCGGCACGGTAGATTCCGTGGGTGGGGCAGCTGGTGCGGTTATTGCCGTTGGCTCGCCATTGATTGTATTTCAGGTGGAAGGCCCAGGTAATGCATCTGGCGAAGTTGTTGTGCCGGAAGTCAAAGAGGAAACGGCTGCTCCTGTAACGACAGAACCCGCCTCTGTTGAGCCAAAACCTGCACCCAAAGTTGCTTCGTCCGCTCCGACAGTTGCCGCTTCTGGCAAAAAAGCGCTGGCGTCGCCCTCTGTTCGCAAACGTGCGCTCGACGCTGATATAGATTTGGCTTCTGTGCCTGGCTCCGGCCCCGCTGGCCGTGTCGTGCACGAAGATCTGGACGCTTTTATTGCGTCCGGTGGCAGGTTGGCTGGCGTGGCGACCAAAGCAAAGCGCACGGGTGTTGAAGAAATTCCGGTGCGCGGTTTGCGTCGCATCATCGCCGAAAAAATGCAGCAGTCCAAACGCCAGATTCCTCATTTTACTTACGTCGAAGAGGTGGATGTCACCGAGCTGGAAGCCCTGCGTCAGCACCTTAATGCCAACCGCCAGCCCCACCAGCCAAAGCTCACCTTGCTGCCCTTCATCATGCAGGCGCTGGTTAAGGCCGTGCAGGTATTCCCCCAGTTTAACGCCACGTTTGACGACACCAACAATGTGATTACCCGCTACCAGGGGGTACACCTTGGCATTGCGGCACAGACAAATGACGGCTTGAAAGTGCCGGTGGTCAAGCATGCCGAGGCTCTGGATGTGTGGGAATGTGCGCAGGAAATGCTGCGAGTGTCTGAAGCCGCCAAAAATAATACAGCCACCAAAGATGAGTTAACGGGTGGTTCTATCACAATCACCAGTCTCGGTCCCCTGGGCGGTGTCGTTCACACTCCGGTGATCAATTATCCGGAAGTGGCAATCATTGGCACCAACAAAATGGTTGAGCGCCCCATAGTTATTAACGGAGAAATTGTGGTTCGCAAAATGATGAACCTTTCTTCGTCTTTTGATCATCGCGTGGTGGATGGTTATGACGCGGCACAATTGATTCAGAAAATAAAAGTAATGCTGGAACATCCGGCGACGATATTTATTTGACGTTGGATGTTCGATGTTGGATGTTCGACGAGCAGGTCTTCGACCTGCCGGGGCTACGCCCCGCACCTTCGGCACATAAAGGCCGAGCGCAGCGATGGCCCGAAGCTTTTCGTCGAACGTCCAACGTCCAACATCGAACATCGAACATCGAACACTAATTGAAACGAGCAAAAAATGGCAACATCAAAAAACTGCAAAGTTCTGGTAGTCGGTGCTGGCCCCGGCGGTTACGTGGCCGCTATTCGCGCCGGCCAACTCGGTCTTGATACAATTATTGTAGAAGCAGCCCGGCCGGGAGGTACTTGCCTCAATGTCGGTTGTATACCATCCAAGGCGATGATTCATGCCGCCACCCGTTTTGAAGAACTGAGCCGACACTGTGGTGACGACGGGCACATGGGTATTCGTCTGGCGGATAAACCGGAAGTCAGTATGGCGGGTGTGGTGGCGTGGAAAGACGGCATCGTAAAAAAACTGACAAACGGTATCGGAGCCCTTCTCAAAAAGGCCAAAGTCGAGCGCATAGAGGGCTGGGCAAAATTTCGCGATGGTAAAACCTGCGAGGTCACTCTTGTTGATAAAACGGGCAAAAAAAGTATTGTCAGTATTACCGCAGAGCATGTGATTCTGGCAAACGGTTCTGTTTCTACCGAACTGCCATTTATGCCCTGGGGCGGTAATGTTATTTCTTCTACCGAAGCGCTGAGTCTTACCGACGTGCCGGAAAATCTGGTGGTTGTGGGGGCAGGGTACATCGGTCTTGAAATGGGCATGGCATTTCGAAAACTGGGTTCCACTGTTACTTTTGTTGAAGCACTGGACCGTATTTTGCCTATTTACGACAAGGAAATGACCCGTCCAATTGAGATGTGGCTGAAGAAACACAAGGTTGCGGTTCATTTGAAGGCCAAGGCCAAAGGCGCCGTTGAAAAAGATGGCAAAACATATCTTCAGTACACCGACGCCAGCGGCGAAGAAAAAGAGGTCGTTGCCGACAAGATTCTGGTTACCGTGGGGCGTCGCCCCAACACGCAGAACTGGGGTTTGGAAAACATGTGTGTGGACATGGCAGGTCCGTTTATCAAAGTAGATAACCAGTGTCGTACATCCATGAA
>JBNKFQ010000049.1:0-6387 GCA_050289385.1 Porticoccaceae bacterium
TGGCTAAAAGAGGTCGGTGTCAGCCCTGATCGTTTTTCTCGCCTGGACGAAGACAACTTCTGGCAAATGGGTGATACCGGTCCCTGTGGCCCTTGTTCAGAAATTTTCTACGATCATGGCGACGATGTGCCAGGTGGGCCACCCGGCAGCGAAAACGATGACCTTGACCGCTATATCGAAATCTGGAACCTGGTGTTTATGCAGTACCAGCGATCTGCCGATGGCTCCATGATTCCACTGCCCAAACCCTCCATAGATACCGGCATGGGGCTGGAGCGAATTGCTGCGGTTATGCAGAATGTGCACAACAATTACGATATCGACCTTTTTCGCAGTCTGATTGCGGCGGCTGCAGAGGTGACAGGGGAAAGCGATTTACAAAATAAATCGTTACGGGTAATTGCTGATCACATTCGCTCAACAGCTTTTCTTATTATCGACGGTGTTCTGCCTTCTAACGAAGGCAGGGGTTATGTCTTGCGTCGAATAATTCGCCGCGCTCTGCGCCAGGGTCACAAGCTGGGTATTACAGAGCCATTCTTTTACAAACTCACCGATGCTCTGGTCAGGGAGATGGGCGATGCTTACCCGGAATTGCGGGACAAGCAGTCGCAGGTGAAAAAGGTACTGAAAGCCGAGGAAGAACAGTTTGCCAAGACGCTGGACAAGGGAATGTCTGTGCTTGACAGTGCGCTGGCCTCACTTGAGGGCAATGAAATTCCGGGCGATGTTGTGTTTCAGTTGTACGACACGTTTGGCTTCCCGACAGACCTGACCAATGATATCGGCCGCGAACGTGGTCTGACCATTGATCTCGCCGGTTATGAAAAGGCCATGGCAGAGCAAAAAGCTCGTGCGCGGGCTGCCAGCAACTTTAGCGTTGACTACGACAGTTCTCTGGAGCTGGAAGGCGAAACCGAATTCACGGGATACCAAACGCTGGAACAACAGAGCAAGGTCGAGGGTATTTTTGTCGACGGTGCTGCGGTGTCGGAACTGGGTGCCGATACTGAAGCACTTGTGGTGCTGGATCGCACGCCCTTTTATGCGGAAGGGGGCGGTCAGGTCGGTGACACTGGCTATCTGGAAGACGGAAACACACGTTTTGAAGTGCGTGACTGTTTGCGGCAAGGAGCCAATCACTTGCATGTTGGCAAAATGTTGCACGGTACATTGAAAGTGGGAGACAGCGTCAACTCTGTCGTTGATTCCTCGGTGCGTCAGGCGACTGCGCTCAACCACTCTGCCACACATCTCTTGCATGCAGCGTTACGCCGTGTTCTGGGGGACCATGTTACCCAGCAAGGGTCGCTGGTGGATTCGGAACGTTTGCGGTTTGATTTTTCTCACTTTGAGGCGATGACCCGGGAAGAACTGAAGTCGGTCGAAAAAATGGTCAATGAGCAAATTCGCCTCAATACGGAAGTAAGGTCCGAGCTGATGAGTATGGAAGCTGCCAAACAGTCCGGTGCGATGGCGCTGTTTGGTGAAAAATACGGTGATACGGTGCGTGTTCTCAGCATGGGTGATACCTTCTCGGGTGATACCTTCTCGATTGAACTTTGTGGCGGTACTCATGCAGGACGCACCGGCGATATAGGTTTGATAAAAATAACCTCGGAGACAGGTATTGCGGCGGGTGTGCGTCGCATCGAGGCAGTGACAGGAGCCAAAGCTCTGGAGCTGTTTGATGCCACCGAAGAACGGCTCGCCACAATAGCGAATGCGGTCAAGGGGTCAGTGGCTAACGCAGATGCCAAGGTGGCACAACTGGTGGAAAAAAACCGTGAGCTTGCCCGCGAACTCGACCAGGCCAGGGCAAAACTGGCCAGTTCTGCCGGTGCCGATATGCTGACCGAGGTAGAAGATATTGCGGGTGCCAAGGTTCTGGTCAAGGTTGTGGAGGGCGCTGACAGTAAATCCCTGCGTGATCTGATGGATCAAATCAAGTCAAGGCTGGAGCAATGTGTGGTGATGTTGGCAGCGGTCAACGACGACAAGGTTTCGTTGGTGGCAGGTGTTGCGAAATCGTTGACTGGCAAGGTCAAGGCCGGAGAATTGATGCAGTTTGCTGCGCCAAGGCTGGGGGGCAAGGGAGGTGGTCGACCAGATATGGCCCAGGGTGGCGGTACAGATGCGGCGTCCTTGCCTGAGGTGATGGCGGAGGTGCGTGGCTGGATAGCGGACAAGCTGAACAGCTAATTGTTGGTAAAAATTATGATTGCAGGATCTGTTGGGAGTGGTGCAAGGTTAAGTCAACACACTTTATCCACTGCGGCACCGGGGCGTTGCAGGTCTAATTGTTTTAACGGCTCGACAATCGGGAACATGCAAAATTTTATTATAGATTCCTGAATACTGACATGTGAGAGCCTTTAAGTGCTTTTCGGGACGATAAATGGAATCATGGGTTTGTTAGCGGTCACCGTAAGTTGGTCAGGTTTACACGTTTTTCTTAACATTCACGGCAAATTAGTATTTAATTTCGGCCTTTTGCCACCCCGCGCTTCATTTAGTATTGAGGAAACAGGGCCTTATCAGTTTGGCCGGGTTGATGGTGTGGGGACGCGGACAGCAAAGCGGCAGGCGGCTGGGAATATAAATGAGTTTGATTGTCCAAAAATATGGTGGCACCTCTATTGGTACCGTTGAGCGAATTGAGGCTGTAGCTGACAAAATCGCGCAATATCGTAATAACGGCCACGACCTGGTGGTTGTGGTTTCTGCCATGAGTGGCGAAACTAACCGGCTGATTGACCTGGCGCGGCAACTTCACCAGGAACCCACCCCTCGGGAAATGGATGTTCTGGTGTCAACTGGCGAACAGGTTACAATTGCATTGCTTAGCATGGCGTTGCACAAGCGTGGTTATGACGCACGTTCCTATACCGGATCGCAAGTGCGCATTCTCACCGACAACTCCCACACCAAGGCCCGGATCGAAAGCATAGACGCACATCGAATGCAAAATGACCTGCAGGCTGGTCGCGTCGTTGTTGTGGCGGGGTTTCAGGGGGTAGACAGCGAGGGCAATATTACGACTCTGGGGCGTGGCGGTTCGGACACGACGGCGGTGGCATTGGCTGCGGCCCTGAAAGCGGAAGAGTGTCAGATATATACCGACGTGGATGGCGTGTATACCACCGATCCGCGTGTTGTATCCAACGCGCGTCGGCTGGATACAGTTACCTTTGAAGAGATGCTGGAACTGGCCAGTGAAGGTGCCAAGGTGTTGCAAATTCGATCTGTTGAGTTTGCGGGCAAATACAAGGTGCCATTGCGTGTGCTGTCCAGTTTTGAAGATGGACCCGGCACGTTGATTACCTTCGAGGAGGGTGAGGAAATGATGGAAAAACCGGTTGTTACGGGTATTGCCTTTAATCGGGATGAAGCAAAAGTTACCGTGCGAGGTATTCCGGACAACCCGGGTGTTGCCTACCAGGTGCTCGGACCTATTGGTCAGGGCGATGTGGATGTGGATGTTATTTGCCAGAATGTTGCCCAGGACACCATGGCGGCATCTATCACCTTCACCGTAAACCGGTCAGAGCTGGCCCGGGCACGGGACATTTCCGAGAAAGTCGCGGCTGAGCTGGGTGCTACCGGGGTGGAAACCGATGACCAGATTGCCAAGATATCGGTGATTGGTGTGGGCATGAAGTCCCACTCGGGTGTGGCTTCTACCATGTTCCGGGCTTTGGCCGAACACAATATCAACATCCAGCTTATTACCACTTCGGAAATTAAGGTAACCGTTGTTATTGAAGAGAAGTATCTTGAATTGGCGGTAAGGGCCTTGCACGATGCGTTTGAGCTGGAGGAGGCCGACAAGGTTGAATAGTACTTTCAGCCTGGCTATTCCAGGCTATGTGTATTACAAAGGTATTAAGTCATCTGTCCTTATTCGACGAGGGGCAGAAAATGGGGGATGGGACAACTTGTTGGGCCCTAGGCACAGACGACCCAATTGTTCTATTTTTGAGGTAGGCAGACTGTAAACCGTCTTCCTCAGGAATAGCTGGCTAATAAAACTATAAAAGGCCAGCTACAGGATGCGATGTGGATCATCGCAAACAAAGCAGTATAGGAGAGCAGAAATGCTAATTCTCACTCGACGTGTTGGAGAGACCCTTGTGGTTGGTGATGATGTCACCGTTACAGTATTGGGTGTCAAAGGTAACCAGGTACGCTTGGGGGTTAACGCCCCGAAAGATGTGTCTGTACACCGGGAGGAAATTTACCAGAGGATCCAGCAGGAAAAGCAGATGCAAAGCGAGTCCTGACGGAGTATCACTGGTTATTCCAGGTGTGGAGAAAGGCGAGATTTTATCTCGCCTTTCTTTGTTTTGGCCTCTTTGAATTTCTGTCTGATATGGTATTATGCCGCTCCTTGAATCGACCGGTATTGAGGTCATTTGTTACCGTGTCGCATACTGACAGCAAACAGATGAATTTTTGCTCACTGACAGTCTGCTGCAGGGTGGATCCTGTCAGGGGAAAGGCTTTGTTTTGAAGCGACACGCGACCGGGAGCGCCTGCCAGAGAGTATAAAAAGAAGTCGAAGTAAAAAGACATGGTGAGGTGGCCGAGTGGCTGAAAAAATGCGTAAGCGTTTTGGGCGCCCGCAGGGCGATCCCGCCAGGGACGAGAGGCATTAGCCTCGAAGCAACGCGCGACCGGGAGCGCCTTCCAGAGACTGGATAAATTACTCGGAATAAAAAGAATATGGTGAGGTGGCCGAGTGGCTGAAGGCGCTCCCCTGCTAAGGGAGTATACCTTAACCGGTATCGAGGGTTCGAATCCCTCCCTCACCGCCAAACAAAAAACCCCAGTCCCAAAAAGGTCTGGGGTTTTCTATTTGGCGGTTACGGGCGAATTTGATGGGACCTCTCCAGTTCGACAAATAGCTATGGATAGCTGATTTGGCCGGGGTCGCGCACGATCGCCGCAGGCGTGAAGTCAATCCCTCCCTCACCGCCTTTCCCATTAACTCCTTGACAATTGACAGTTGATCCTTGATACGGCGATTTGCTATTTCGACGGGATTGGCCGTTAATGGTTTTAAGTAGTGAGGGTCCAAACGATCCATGTCCAAAAATTATTCTTCAATGACCAAGACTGGTACAGCATCGGTGCTTAACGATGTGCCCCCGTGTTTTGTCTCCCCCACCCCAACACCGCGCTGAATTTCGCTTTTACGCGGAACTGAACGATTTTCTGCCACGGCCCCAGCGGGGCGCCCCCATCGACTACCGGTTTGCCGACCATCCCGGCATCAAGGACCCCATTGAGGCAATGGGCATTCCCCACACCGAAGTCGATCTGATCGTGGTGGGAGGCGAGTCCCGCGGTTTTGACTATCAGCTACAGGACGGCGATCGTGTTGCGGTATATCCGGTGTTCGAGTGCATCGACATTGCCCCCATTGTCAAGCTGCGCGATGCTCCGTTGCGCAAAACCGCATTTGTTGTAGACGTCCACTTGGGGAAGCTGGCGAGGCTGTTGCGTTTGTTGGGTTTCGATGTGCACTATCGCAACGACTTCAGCGATCGAGAAATCGTTGCCATCAGTTTGCAGGAAAATCGCATTGTCCTCACTCGCGACCGGCGACTTCTCTACCACCGGAAAATTACCCACGGTCACTTTATTCGTTCCGACAATCCACAAGAGCAGGTGCGGGAGGTGGTGGCACACTTTCAACTGGAAAGCGCCATTCATCCTTTTCACCGTTGTCTGCTCTGTAATGACTTGATCGAGCCTGTCTCCAGGGAACAGGTGATCGAACAGTTGGCGCCCAAGACCGCCCGCTATTATGAGGAGTTTTTCCGTTGCACTGGTTGTGGGAAGGTTTACTGGAAGGGGCCCCATTTCAGGCATCTCGAGGAGCAGTTGCGGATTATTAGGCGGGGGTGATTGTGGTTGTCGTTCGGTCTCGGCCTTCGACTTCCGGAATTCCGGGGCATTCCGTGGACAGCCACTTAATTGCTCACTGGAATTAGATGCCCCCGGATAACGGCCGGGTCGAATGCACAGACATTGAAGTGACTTGCCCCGGGTTGTTGAGAAGTTACAAGCTGCCGAATGTCGAATTCGGCAAAACGCGTATGCGCGACATACAAATGATGGCCATACGTACGATCCGGTGACGCCATTCGGCACACGCATTTGCTAAACTGGCGCGTTAGGGAATCAATAAATTGGAATCTTGACAAAAATCAACTCGGGACCCGGTCGCCCTGCAAAGGCGGACTGTAAAAGAAGGCGTCCCGTATCAGGCATTAGTACACCTTGAAGGAGTGCTGGCATCCTGCACAAATATGTGTCTGGACAATTGCAGGATAAAATAGCTTACAAGTAAAGGTGGCCGATGCATAAATGCGCAGCTGC
>JBNKFQ010000050.1:0-29159 GCA_050289385.1 Porticoccaceae bacterium
ACTCGCGCGAAGGCGGGGTAACCGCTTAAGTCAAACCCATACTCGAGGCCAGCGCTCATGTTGTATTCAGCCGACCCCGGCAGATCATCACCCTTGTCGCCGATCTCTTCACTATCCTTCGCCAGTTTTGCTTCATTCCAGGAGGCGCTCAAGTCCAGGCGAAGATTGTCGGTCAAGCTCAGACTGGATTCCAATTCTATGCCTTGCGATGTAGATTCGCCGACGTTGACGATTGTAGAACCAATACCACAAGCCAGAGTAACCCAGACTGGCAGGCCTTGCCAATCAATATGATATAGTGAAGCGTTAAAGGTGCCGCGATTGTCGGCGAAGGATGTTTTATATCCCAGTTCAAAATTTTCCAGCGTATCGGGATCGGATCCCGAGCGAACGGGCACTATTGAGCCGTTTGATAGTTCATAAGACCCGTTATCGTCACATTGGACAATATGGGGCACCGATTCACCCAAGCGAAAACCCTCACTCCACTGGGCATAAACCAGCGTATCTTCGTTCGGCGTCCAGGATAAATTGGCCTTGTAATTCTGGTCCTTGTAGTTATGGGCCGCATCAGTCGTCAGGATGGGTGAAAGCGTGGAATACCAAAAACCATTAGCAATGACTTGATATGTCTGATCATATTCATAGTGGCGTAGTCCTATTGTTGCACTAAATTGATCGGTGATGTCGTAAGTCAATTCGCCAAAAAAGGCCTTTTGTTTTATGGATTCTGGCTGTGTGTCCTGATGCCATACCTCCCACGCAAATCCCGGAGGCGCATCAGATGGTATTGTCGAAGTGAAATTAATGAAAGCTTGCAAATCCGTTGTGTAATCTGCCGCCTTTTCGGCACTGCCGGAAAAGCCATCCGCGTACACAGCTCTTGTATCCCGATCTTCATAGTAAATGCCTGCCAACACCTGTAGTGGACCATCGAAATTCGAGGTAAAACGCAGTTCTTCTACAAAGGTATCAACATACTTCCAAGCCGTTGAGTGATAGGGGCCAGGCGTAAAACTTAAGTATGTCCAATCTTCGTCTCGTGAACCCTCATATTTAACCCAGGAAGACGAGCTGTTTATGCTTCCCCAACCCAGGTCATAGTCCACAAGGACATTAGTCAGGCGAGGCTCCGCCTGCAACCCCTCAGGACCCATTGAGTCACCTTCGGAGGTCTGAGGTGCCGCGCTTCCAGGTAAAAGACCAACTTGTTGGTAAGTGCCTGGAAGATCCAGGTTGACTTCAGAGATTCCTTGCTGCTTCGTATCCTGTCTGGCATAGTTCACTGCAATCGCCAACTTATCGGTAGCCTGCCACAAAGCGGCTAGACGGAAACCGGTGGTTTCATCATTGCCAATGTCATCGATATCCCTGGCGATACCACCGTAGGCTTGTGCTTTATCGATAACAGCATTGCTTCCCTGATAGCTCCCCGCGATGTTTTCTATATAGCCACTATTTTCCACGCGGTAAGCCACACCTCTGACTGCCAGTTTGTCCTCTATCAACGGCAGATTGAATACACCCTCAAGATTGGTGTTATTACCACCCCGTTTTCCGGTTTGTGAATACCCTGCTGTAATTGTGCCGGTGGTCTGTGTGAGATCCGGTTCCGCAGGGATGATACGCACGGTACCCCCCATGGAGCCAGAGCCATAAAGTGTTCCCTGGGGGCCCCGAAGCACTTCGACTCGCTCGATGTCCACCATTCTGAAATCCGCATGGCCGGAGCCGTAGAGCCCGATGCCCGTGACCGGGGTTTCACCAAAATAGGTACCGACAGCTTCGGTCTCGGTTGCGGGATCGACGGCAATCCCCCGCATAACGATAGAGTTTTGACCAGCTCCCCTCTCTTGCATTGTTACGCCCGGCAACGTGCTGAGATAATCCCCCATCTGCACCAACCCGCGTTTTTCTATGGTATCGCCACTCAACGCACTGATGGACATAGCGGTGTCCTGCAGGCTGGTTTCCCGTTTGGTAGCGGTTACTACTATTTCTTCTATTGACGTTTTAGCGCTTTTATCACCCACCCTGGGTTCTTTTTGATTAACAACTATGACATCATCATCTCTATACTCAAACGCGAGGTTGGTTCCTTCCAACAGCCGACCAAGAGCCTCCCCTACCGTCAAGTTGCCCTGAACAAGTGGCGACTGGTTTTTTCTCGCTACATCTGTGGCAAAGATAATTTGTACGTTTGCCGCTTGCGCAAGTTGTAATAATGCCGTCTGAGTATTTTGAGCCTTGATATCTACGTTTAATTTTCCCGCATCCGCGAAACTGCCAGCAGCTGTAATCAAAAGACTGAAACCTATTACCTGACAGTTTCTGCGAAGCAATTTTCCGGGAAGCAATTTTCCGAAAAGCAATGGATCAGGCTTCCTGGAATGTTGTTTTGAGAATAGTTTTGTTTGCATATAAATCACCTGTGAGTGTAATTATCGTGACAGTAATTTTCAGTGTCACTGCCTATAACGGAGCTGGCAGATAATCACACTCAATTATTTTTTACTTGTCGCGCGCCACCAACACAATACGATCGGGATATTGTGTTGTTGTTACTGGCAAAGCCTCTTCAAAGCGCTTTAAAACCAGATCTATTTTGTCCACCTTGAAAATCCCGCTGACTTTTAGATCCATTATTCGCATGTCTTCTATCAGTATTTTCTTTTTCGCATAGCGGTTTAATTCTTTAACGACTTCCGTTAGCGGCCGATCAACAAAACGCAACTGCCCATTACGCCAACTGAGCTGCTGGTTACCTTGATTCAGGGTGGTGGTATTCACCACAGCTCCTTCACTACCTAATCGTCCCGAAAAACTCGCCGTCAACCCGGCTTTCAGTCGGTAACTGCCTGCCATAGCAGATAAGACAGCCTGGCCCGGAGACAATTCACTTGCCACACCAACAACATCCGCCTTTATTTCCGGATTGTGTACAGCCACCAGGCCCTCTACCACTGCGACAATCAATGTCAAACCTGCCTTGCGTACATTAAATTTTGTGCCCAGCACTGTGACTGAATTCTGACCGGTATCAATGGAAAAGGGCCGCAAAGGGTCTGAGGCAATGTCAAAAAATACTTCCCCCTGTTTCAAAATAATTTGTCGTTCCTGATCATTAAAGTCGACCAGCAAACGGGTATTGGTATTTAGAGTAATCGTGCTGCCATCTGGCAGAGTTCGGGTTTGCTGCTCACCGGTGGAGGTTTCGTAGTGCGCGATCGCTGACGGTGGCGACAATTCGGTTGACAGGTGCCTGTCCTGGTACACAAACCACACAACACCGGCAGCAACCAGCACCGTCGCTGCTATTGCCCATCGAGCAAGAGACGAAAAGCCGTAACCGACGGCGCCAGGCTTGTCCTCCTCTACCGGCAACTCCTCCAACTTGCCGGATAGTGCGCCGACGCTGTGCCAGACATCCAGAACCTTGTTGTATTCACTCAGGTTATCGCTACTGTCACCCAGCCAGTCTTGCAAACTTTTCTCTTCTTCATCGGAAAGGTTTCCGGAATAGACAAGGGTTGCAAATTCGGCGGCAGTACGGGTGCGTTCAGTTTCCATCACCTTAGCCCTCTTCTTAAACTTTCCAGTGCAGTGGCAATGTATCGCTGTACTGAAGCGGGCGATACGCCCATAATTTTGGCTACCTCGGGGTAACTCTTGTATTTAAAGCGATTAAGAATAAATGCCTGGCGGCATTTGGGCTGCATACGCTTGAGGATAGACATCAGGATATCCAGTTGTTCTCCAGTCGCCACAACGGTTTCAGGTGTTGGATACTCAGTGGCTAGAGTGTCCTGTTGGTAACTGTTGTGCTGGGAATGTTTTTGGGCAGACAAGCGGCGCTGCCGGTCCACAATCAGATTAGTCAGGATCGACAACAAATAGGAACGCGTGTTGCCGGTGTTTTCCGACAATCTTTCCGAAAGCTGCTCAATGTTAGCGAGTTTGACGAAGAGTTCCTGGATAATGTCTTCCCTGTCTTCTGCATTCGCCAGTCTCGCCTTCAAAAACCGTTTGAGAGCAGAGCCGTGTTCCTTAAAAGTGCGTTCAAGCAGCTCCCGCCGGACTTGCGGGTGATCGGTAATGGAGACGACTGTATGCTCTTTCTTCATCATCGCGTCATTGACACGCCTATGATTCACACGGCTTCACCTTGCTGTGAGTATAGCTCTACAGGTATAACGGAAAGATTGATCCGGCACGCTCATTTTTTTTGCCGTGCTACTACCGGTACATACAGGCCACATCTGTCCTGGAGGTAATGCTGCCTTATCTGACTTGTACAAATCCCGGTTATACCTTCGGTTCATACTGGTGCGAAAACTGTACTTTTATCAACTATATTCCATCGAGTGACGAGTGCGACTCCTTGATGCTTCGTGGTCACGCAGGTGGTAGTTGTCGCCAACGGTAATGCTGACCGCCGGTCATTGTACCTTCGGGACCAGTGGTGGACGGGTATGGTTTGAATCAAACGATGAGGCCGCTATCCGTAACAGCGCTATCCCTTTGGCGGTGGATTTAAGTTGAGTGACATACACACCCACTCTGACTACAGCGACGACCTCTTCTCTTTTTTTGATGTCGGTGTTGTAATTTCGAGCGAACCGGTGGTTATGGCTGAATACGGTGTACTATCAGATATTGGTATGCTTGACGATCTTGCCGTACTGCGTGGACACAACACCGTTATTTTAATCCGGTGGGCTGCGGTATTCAGGGTATTGTACCCAATCCCAATACCGTTCAGTCCGACCTGGTACGTTACACTGGTGAGGTCATACTGGTTGATGCCAAGGGCACTCAAGGTATTCCTGCCGGTATTAACTCGTTTGGCATTAACCTTAACTGCGCAGGTGCTGGTGGCGCTTATCGCATTGACACAGAGAATGACCAGGATTTTATTTACAGCTTTTTGAACCGCAGGATATGCCATTCTTTTACTGATTACTGGCTGCTTCTCGACACACTCCACCATCTTTCACTATAAAGTCAATATTAAAATGGCCTTGTTAAAGTCATTTTCAATATCACCTTTCACTGCGATAATATCAGCAAGCGAATTTTCCGTAATGACGCCGAGCTTGTCACCCTACCCCGACGCCGTTCGCTTTTGTTTTGTCAGACGCGCAAAAATCGTCCCGATAATTTCAAAGCGGTAAAGTAATCATATCAATATAAAGTAACATACGCCTGTTATTAATCCGGCGCCAATCAAATTCAACATAAAGCCCTCTCGGACCATGTCGGTTACAGCTATTTTGCCTGTGCCAAATACAATGGCATTGGGTGCTGTTGCCACAGGCAACATAAAGGCGCAACTGGCAGACAAGGCCGCTGGCAACATTAACAGTCCTGGTTCAATATCATTACTCACGGCGGCGGCAGCAAGAATTGGCATCAGCAATGTAGTGGTTGCAGTGTTACTGGTTACCTCTGTGAGGAAAGTTATTCCCAATGCGACACAAATTACCATAAGCAGTGCTGGCAATGCGGTAAGACCAGCCAGGGTATTGCCAATTGCCTCTGACAGGCCGGTTACTGCAAAGCCTTTGGCCATCGTAATACCACCGGCAAACAGTAACAGTACGCCCCAGTGAATAGAGCTGGCAGACTTCCAGTCAAGCAGGCTCCCCCCTTTACCATTGGGTACAACGAACATGGTTATCACGGCTGCCAGTGCTACCGCTGCATAGTTGGCTTCAGGAACATTAAACAGTGCTCTCCAGCCACCAAAAGGTTCATTTAATGTTGCCCACGCCAACGCAGTGATGCCAAATACAACCAGCACTCGCACCTCTTCCGCACGCCACTTACCCTGCGCGGGCAAGTGTAATTCTCCAGCGTGCTCAAGTTTGCGGGTTAGCCAAAGAGCCGCCAGCGGAACAAATATTATCACCACCGGCAATGCCCACTTCATCCATCCCAAAAACGTAATTTCATTGCCTGTTGCTTGCGCGTAATTTTCCAAAAAAACAACATTGGGGGGTGTACCAATTAATGTGCCCATGCCTCCAATACTGGCGGCATAGGCAATACCCAGCAACAGCGGAACAGCCAGCTTTTTGTCTGGAGCGCGTTCCAGCACCGCCATCGCCACAGGTAATAACATGAGCGCGGTGGCTGTATTGGATATCCACATGCTAAGCACTGCCGAGGCAACCATAAAGCCAAATACCAGCCGGCGCTGACTGCCATCGCCGAATAAATGCACCATGCCCAGCGCCACTCGTCGATGAGCGCCGCTTTTTTCCATGGCTTTGGAAAGCATGGCTCCACCCATTAATAGAATTATCAGTGGATGGCCGTAGGCTGCGGCAACCTGTTTGCCATCGAGTATTCCGAACAAGGGGAACAGGCCGATGGGAATCAGGGATGTAGCCGGAATCGGTATCGGTTCAAATATCCACCAGATGGCGCAGAGTGTTGTAAGAACCCCTGCCATCCACGCTGCAAACGGCCAACCGGCCATTGCCATGCTGATACCTACTGTTGCTGCGATCGCGGGTCCCGCGAAAAGTGCTATACGACGAACGATTGTTTGCATATTTTTATTTATTTGTATTTCTGATGTCAGACGTCAGTTCCATCTCTGTCCCCGATTTCAAGCTCCCCGGCTTCGTAAGCTTTCAATATTTCTTTTGCGCGTTGCACGTCCAGTTCATCTACCGCAATTCGAACCAGACCAAAAGCTGGCAACTCTCCAGCCCCGCTCTGTAAATCACCACCCTGCACTTCAGCATGGATACCAAACTGCTGCAACAATCCTTTAACTACATAGGCGTCAATGCTGTTTTCTGCTTGATAAATATCTCGCATGGCAGTGTCCGGTTTGCATCTTTTCTACTTCCGTCTTCGGTAGAGCGTTACTACACCAAGCCCAAGACACAAGCCTGTAATATTGGCCAGTACATCAGCGAAATCACTGTCCCGGTATCCAGTCATCCCCTGCAAAAATTCGATAATAACCCCATAAGCAGCCAACCCGCAAAGCAGCCAAACTCTCAGGGAGGATTGCCGTGAGTGAGCAAAACAGAGCCAACCGAGAAAATAAAAATAGATGTAGGCACTGGCGTGCAGAACTTTGTCCTGCTGGGAAAACATCATCTCCCTGCCCGATTGTGGCAACAGAGATAATACCGTCACACCAATAAGAGAAACAAGGAACAATACCCGCAGTGCTCGGCTACCCGACTCAAATTTTGTCGGCATCAAGCCACCGTGGCGCTAACCCGGATCTTTCCCAAGGTGTCAGAATCCACCCCTCGACCGGTCAGCAGTGTATCCAGAGACTGCAATTGCTCTACCGTACCAACGTCCCACCAGTCACCGGTATACAGTTCACCACTCACATAGCCACCCTTGATTCCATTGGCCAATACATCTCTGATCGCAAATTTTTCGCTGGCTGAGGGGTATAACGCAAAAATTTCGGGGCGCATAACGCTGATGCCACTAAAGGTGTATGCGCTACCACCGGTTTTGTAACACACACGGTTATTTGCATTCAGCTCAAAATCACCTTTGACGTGATGCTGCGGGTTAGGCACCAACACCAGATGGGCATCCAGCTCTTCGGACCATTCCCGTTTCACCAGACGTTCAAGTGGGTAGTCACTCCAGATATCACCATTAATCACCAGGAAAGGCGCCGCTCCCAACAAAGGCAACGCTGCGCGAATTCCACCGCCAGTCTCCAGAGGCTCACTTTCACGAGACCACTGCACACGAACGCCAAAACGGGATCCGTCACCGACATATGCCTCTACCTGATCACCAAGCCAGGACGTATTAATCACAATTTCGCGCACGCCGATCTCTGCCAGACGTTCAATATGATATTGAATCAATGCCTTACCGCCAACTTGCAGCAATGGTTTGGGTGTTCGTTCGGTTAACGGCCGCAATCGCTCGCCAAAGCCAGCGGCCAAAATCATCGCTTTCATCTAATTCCCGTCCCCTTATTATCGTTCCCTGAACCACCAACGTTTATTGTTGGGCAAGTTGTTTTCAATTTTGTGGCAGTTCCCCTGCTTTTCGCCAATCACTGTACCAGTCGTACTGAGACAGTGCGGGCAAAAGGCGCGACTGAGCCCACTCAGCAAACGCATGCAAATCATCGTAGCGCTCAGCTACTTCAAATGTGTAGCGCAGCACCAGAGGCAAGTCACCAAGGTAACGTGCCTTGCCATCACGCAACCAAAGTCTGGCGAAAATGCCGAGAACCTTGATGTGGCGCTGCAGCCCCATCAGGTCAAACCAGCGCAAAAAACGGTTATCATCCACGTCGATCAAGATGCCTGCCTTGCGCAACCTGGCAGCATAAGCCAGAGCTCGCTTGTTCACCCACTCTGCAGGCCAACGCTGGTAACAATCCTTTAACAGAGACACCAGGTCGTATGTCACTGCCCCGGTTACGCCATCCTGAAAGTCTAGCACGCCCACGCCCATATCTGGCAACACCATCAGATTGCGACTGTGAAAGTCCCGGTGTACAACAACTTGTGGTTGTTGCAGAGCGTTTTCTGTCAGCAGGGCAAAGGTGTCTTGCAGCAAATCCCGTTCTTCACTGCGCAAGCCCAGATTGAGCAGGCCACCGACAAACCATTCCGGAAACAGGGCCATCTCTCGTTGTAAATTCACCTCATCGTAAGCGGGGAATATATCGGGATCGCCGGGAAGTTGCTGAATGCGCAGCAAGGTTTGCTCTGCTGCGTCATACAATGACTCGACACCATCATCCAAGAGAGAACCGAAGTGGCGTATGTAAAGATCATCACCAAAGTCTTCAATCAACATGAAGCCACTGCGGTAATCCACCGCATACACCCTTGGCGCATGCACCCCACCCAGCTGCATTGCCAAAGCCTTGCTGACAAAGGCCGGATTATTTTCACTGGTGGGTGGCGCATATACCGCCATAAGTGATGGTGAAGTGTTCAATCGAAAGTAGCAGCGAAATCCGGCATCACCTTCCAGCGGTTCCAAATGAAGCCTGGCAGGCATTGTTACCGTGACCGGAAGATAGTCTTCCACCCACTGTCGCAAGCGCTCTGTTTCCGGGATACATACGTCCGGCATAAACCCCGCCCCCTGGAGAAAGCTATCGATTCTAACCGAAACCGGAAAGCGAAGCTCGAAAGTTGCGAGACTTGCGCTACAATGCCGGTTTTGGTTTGGGGCAATCCCCGACCACCGGGCGGTTTACGGGGCACATTTTCCCGCGACTGTCACTATTCGGTGGCCAATGCCGGAATCTCTACCTCCGGCAAAGCCGGCATTGAGACACCGTAAAACTGGATTCGTAACCAGGCGCCGCTGGCTGCCGGACTTTAAAGTAGATGGTATTGAAAACAATAAATAACTCTCGCACGCCAATATACCGCGCGCTAAAACGGTATCAGCTAAGCCTGATTATCACGGCCGGCCTGGTGACTCAGGCAATGGCTGATTCACCACAGCACTCCGGTTGGGAGTGTCGCCCGGACAAGGAAGGCAAAGACTGGAAATGCATCGAGAAGCAGGTTGCAGGCCGTCAGCATCAACGCCCCCAACATATGGCTGCTACCATTGCTGCCTCTGCCGCTGAAGTAGCCGAAAAAGAGAACAAGGGCATGACCCCGGCCCGCAACCTCGACTGGGTGGACGCTTCGGTTATGACCGAAGCCGAGAAAAAACGCATAGTAAGCACTTGTTGCGGTGCCTACATTCCTCCCTTGCGGGACAGCGAGGGTAGTGATCAGGACCCGGCTCTGGCTGCAGTTGACATTAATGCTAACACCACAAAAACCCTGGGTAATATTGCCACTCTGACCGGGGATGTGAGAGTGGAACAAGGCTACCGCCGGCTGCGCAGCAACAGCGCTGTGGTCGATCAAAAGGCTCGCACCGCCGACCTGGAAGGCAATGTACAACTGCGCGAACCCAATTTGCTTCTGCTTGGCCAGCGGGCTCATGTAGATGCCGACAGCAAGGCCGCAGAAATTGATGACGCCACGTTTGTATTTCACGACAAGAACATTCGCGGCTCAGCCACCCGGCTGAAGCGCACACCGGACAATCATTTCATTATTACCGAAGCGACGTACACCAGTTGCCCACCGGACAGCAATGCCTGGCAACTGGTTGCGTCAAAGGTGGACATTGACGGCGACACAGACTCTGCCACCGCCCGCAATGTTCGGGTGCATGTCAAGGACGTTCCCATACTTTATATTCCCTGGATGCAGTTCCCCCTGGGTAATACGCGCAAGAGCGGCTTACTTTACCCTCACATCGAGGTCGGTGAGGAAAATGGCCTGGACGTTGCCGTGCCCTGGTATCTGAACCTTGCACCCAACTACGATGCCACCCTGACACCGCGTTACATTGCACAGCGCGGCGCCATGCTTGGCGTAGAGTTGCGCCACATGTCCAGCTGGAGCCATACCGTGCTGGATACCGCCTACCTGTCAAACGACAATGGCGGCAACGAAGACAATGTCACTGTCGACCCCGAAACCGGACTGCAACCCCTGGAAGGCGATAACCGCTGGCTGGTAGATTTGAAACATCGAGGTCATATCGGCCGGTTTTACACCGGCGTTGACTATACTCAGGTCAGTGATAGTCTTTACTTCCGACATTTCGATAACTCCACTCTGGAGGTCAATAGCCGAACCCATTTGCTGCAACGTGCCAAAGCCGGTTACTCCCTGGATCACTGGAATATCGAGCTGCGAGCAGATCGGTACCAGACAATCTTCGAGAAGTTTGACGAAGTTGATGAAAACAACCAGCCAATCAGAAAAGTGGTGAAGCCATACAAGCAATTGCCACGACTCGATATTGACGGGCGCTATGATTTGCTGGACGGACTGGTCCTGACTCTGGATAACCACATTGTAAACTTTGACCACAGTGATAGCGAAATCATTGACACCGGCGCGGATTTTAGCCGGGATGTGAAAGGCACCTTTATAACAGGTCGCCGCGCCCGTCTCGACTGGGGCCTGCAATGGGATCAACAATGGGCCTGGGGCTTTGTAACACCGGGCATCAAAGCCAGGCATATCAGTTACCAACTCGACGATGCGGTGGATATCGCTGCAACATTTGGCCCCGGCAGCAAGAGCCCATCAATTACCGCCCCGTTGGCTTATATCGACAGTGGTCTGTTCTTCGAACGAGACACCACACTGTTTTCAGGCTTTACCCAGACTTTTGAACCCCGCTTGCGATTGCTTTACTCCAGATATGAAGATCAAGGTGAACTGCCCGATTTCGACACCTCAGAATTGACCTTCAGCTACAGTTCACTGTGGCGCGATGACCGTTTTGGCGGTGGCGATCGCATTGGTGACACTCGACAAGCCAGCATTGGTTTGACAACCAGACTGCTGGATGACCTCTCCGGCACCGAAAGGCTGCGCCTCAGTATTGGTCAAATTTTCTATTTTGAAGATCGCAAGGTCAGCCTTAATCCAATGCTGACCCCGAGCGTCATCGACAATCCGCTACTGCTCGACAGCAACGGCAATGGCATGGTTGATGAAAACGACAACGGTGTTACCGAACGCACTCTGAGCGAGCTCGCAGGCCTTACCGGCAACAGATCGCCGATTGCCGCCGACCTGACCATGCGCATGGGCAATAACCTGCAACTGGTCACCGATGCGATCTGGGACACGGTCGAGTCTCGTGTCGACAAGGGCAGCTTTGCCCTGCGTTACAACAACGGACAAAATACCATCGTTAACCTGGGGTATCGCTTTACCCGCAGAACAGCCCGGCCAAACCCGGACCCCACCAATCCCCAGCCGTTTCTCGAGCAGGATATTGACCAGAGTGATATCTCTGCCATTCTGCCACTGTTCGGTGATCTGAGCCTTATTGCACGCTGGAACTACGATCTCACCAACCAGAGGGATCTTGAAACCTTTGCCGGGGTCGAATACAACAGTTGCTGCTGGCGTGCCAGCCTGGTGGCACGTCGCTGGATAGACCGCGACGACCTGCGCTTTTTGCCGGAAGAATCGCTACAGGAAGACGATGGCGTGTTTTTTCAGATACAGTTCAAGGGATTGGCTGGCACCAGCAATAAAGTAGACAGTATCCTGAGTGATGGTATTTACGGCTATAAGCCTGCAAAGAACTGAGAGCAAAAGAACCGAGAGCAATAGATTATGAAAGTATTTGACATAAAAACGATCGGCACCTGGTTGAGCATTGTTGTCCTGACGCTGATCACCCGTGTCGCCAGCGCGGAAGAAGTCCTGCTGGATCGGGTTGTCGCCATTGTCGACGACGACGTAATTATGCAAACAGAGCTCAATGCGCGCCTGAAGTTTGTCTACCAGCGCATACAGGAAAGCGGCACCCAGGCTCCTCCGCGCGACCAGATTATTCCCCAGATCCTGGAACAGTTGGTATTGGAGCGATTGCAACTCAATCTGGGCGAGCGCAACGGTATTCGCATTCCCGACACCCAGATTAACCAGGCCCTGCAACAGGTTGCGCAAGGCCAGGGAAAGTCTTTTGACCAGTTTGTCGAGGAAGCCCATCAAACCGGCACCAGCCTTACCGACTTGCGCCAGAGGCTGCGCGACGAAATGATCATAAATCAGGTGCAGGAAGGCGCGGTAAAACGCAATATTCGCATCAGCCCGCAGGAAATCGACAACTTTCTCAACTCGGAAGAGGGGCAGTTTTGGAAATCGCCAGAGCTTGACCTCGGGCACATCCAACTGTCGCTTTCGGCTGGTGCCTCCAAAGAGCGTGTTGCCCAGGTTAAAGAACAAATCGATGAAATTTACCAGCAACTGAAAGACGGTGCAGACTTTCGCCAGATGGCTATTACCAAGTCGGCTGGCCAGAATGCCTTGCAGGGTGGCAATCTCGGTTGGCGTCGTGCGGTGCAGTTACCAGTTGAGCTCTCCGCGGCTGTGCGCGACCTCAAGCCCGGAGAACTGACGCCTCCGGTTCGCACCGACGCAGGCTTTCACATATTAAAAGCATACGGGCGTCGCGGCGGTGAACAGGAGGTGATGGTCAAACAATATAAGGTGCGTCACATTCTGCTAAGGGTAAATGAAATTCGCGACGACGAGGCCACCTTCAATCAGTTGGAAGAACTGCGCGCACGCGTTCAAAACGGTGAAGATTTTGCCGTGTTGGCCAAAGAGTTTTCCCAGGATATCGGTTCTGCCCTGGGGGGCGGTGACCTCGGGTGGTCGCTGCCCGGCCAGTTTGTGCCCGAATTTGAACAAATGATGAAATCAGTAGAGGTGAACGAGGTCAGCCACCCGTTCCGTTCACAGTTCGGCTGGCACATGCTGCAAGTCACAGACACTCGGGAACAGGATTTTAGCGGTGAAGTCATGCGCAATCAGGCTGCGGAAATCCTGCGCAATCGCAAATTTGAACAGGAGCTTGAAATCTGGCTGCGCGAACAGCGCGAAAGGACCTTTGTTGAATTCAAGGTGGGAGGGGAGACAGCTTCATAATTGGGGTTGTCGAAAAGCACGGGTGTGCAGGTTGGTTTGGGCAGAGATTATGTTTGAGTCGGAAGTCGGATGTCGAAAGTCGGAAGTAAAAGACAAACTTCAAACACCGCCGAGCGCAGCGATGGTGCGAATTCTTGACTTCCAACGTCCAACTTCCAACTTCCGACTCAAAAAATGACCTTGCGCCTCGCACTCACCCCCGGCGAACCCGCTGGCATCGGCCCCGACCTTGCAGTGATGCTGGCACAGAAAGGCTCGGAGCACGAAATCGTCGCCTTTGCTGACCCCAACCTTCTTGAACAACGGGCGCAGATGCTTGGCCTGCCACTTTCTCTGCGCCCGGCTGGAAAAATTTCAGAGCCACTAGCACCCGGCGAACTGGCGATACATCCGTTGCCGCTGGCGGCAACGGCGGCACCAGGCAAACTCGACACACGCAATGCTGGCTATGTACTGAGCTGCCTGCGTCAGGCTACTGAACTCTGCCAGCAAGGTAATTGCCAAGCACTGGTTACCGGTCCTGTGCACAAAGGTATTATCAACGAGTCTGGCACCGCCTTTTCCGGCCACACCGAATTCCTGGCGAATATCACCGGCACACCGAGAGTGGTCATGATGCTGGCTGCAGATGGTCTGCGAGTGGCCTTGGCCACCACGCATTTACCGCTCAGGGATGTGCCCGGGGCAATTACACCAACGCTGTTGCGTGAAGTCATCGGTATTCTGCACACAGATCTGCAACGCAAATTTGCAATAGCTGCACCACGCATTCTGGTGTGCGGGCTGAACCCTCATGCCGGTGAGGACGGCCACCTCGGCCGTGAAGAACTGGACATTATCAACCCGGTGCTGGATGAAATGCGCACGCAAGGGATCGATTTGCAGGGCCCGCTGCCAGCCGACACGTTATTTACACAAAAATACCTGGAGCACGCAGACGCCGTGCTGGCCATGTACCACGATCAGGGGTTGCCGGTACTCAAGCACACGGGGTTTGGCGCAGCCGTCAATATTACATTGGGTTTGCCAATTATCCGCACATCTGTCGATCACGGCACGGCGCTTGATCTCGCCGGTTCGGGCAAAGTCGATTGCGGCAGCTTGCAAGCGGCATTACACTGCGCGGCTGATCTGGCCAGTGTACAAAGCGCCAACAAAAGCGCCAGCAAAGGAGGCAAGCTTGGCTGAGTCGCGCCCAACATTTCATTCCACCAATTCAACGCTCAACCCCACCCATCGTGCTCGCAAGCGCTTTGGTCAAAACTTTTTGGTGGACGACCACATCATCGGCCAGATTGTTGACGCCATTCAACCGACCCCTGAAGACACGATTGTCGAAATTGGGCCAGGCCAGGGCGCATTAACCGGTTTATTGCTGGCAAATTGCCCGGACCTGCAAGTCCTGGAGCTTGATCGAGACCTGGTAGCATTGCTGCAAGACAAGTTCAGAGGACACCCTGGCTTGCGGATCCATCAGGGCGATGCCCTGAAAACCGATTTTGAACAGTTTCGTCAAAATGGCCAGCCTTTGCGTATTGTCGGCAACCTGCCATACAATATTTCCACTCCCCTGATTTTTCATCTGCTGGAATTCATCTCGAAGAACCGCGCTCAACACAGCGCCAACACCGCCGCAAAAGGTGGCTACGCAGTTCGGGACATGCACTTTATGCTGCAAAAAGAGGTGGTGGATCGGCTGGCTGCCTCGCCGGGGCAAAAAAATTACGGCAGGCTCAGTGTGATGGTTCAGTACCATTGCCAGGTGCAGGCCCTGATAGCGGTGCCACCACACGCGTTTCAACCGGCGCCGAAAGTGGACTCTGCCGTGGTGCGCCTGGTGCCCTATGAACAGCCACCATTTGCTGCAACCAATATCACTCTGCTACGCCAACTGGTGAGCGCCTGTTTTCAACAACGCCGCAAAACCCTGCGCAACACCTTGAAAAATCTTGTTGACCCGGAGCAACTGAAGCAGTTGAAAACTGACTTGAGTGTGCGGCCGGAAACATTGAGTGTTGCTGATTTTGTGCATTTAAGTAATCTATTGGCCCATGACAACTGAGAACCCTGTTTCCGTTTCGGTAGAAACCGAATATCTGCCTTCCCGGTCACAACCGGCACAAAGCCGCTATGCCTTCGCTTACCATATTACGATTGCCAATCATGGCGACGAAATTGTCCAGCTCATCAGTCGCCACTGGCAGATTACCGACGGCAATAATCAACTGCAGGAAGTTATGGGAGAAGGTGTGGTTGGCGAGCAACCCGAAATCGCCCCCGGCAGCAGCTACAACTACAGTAGTGGCGTATTGCTGGAAACCCCGGTGGGAACCATGGAAGGCAGCTATCAGATGATAAATCCCGGCGGTGAATTTGATGCGCCAATTGCGCCATTTATGCTGTCCGTGCCAGGAGCCTTGCACTGATGGCAATATACGTTGTCGGTGATATCCAGGGCTGTCTGCAACCGTTGAAAGAATTGTTGGCGATGGTGGATTTCAGTCCTTCCAGGGATGAGCTGTGGTCGGTGGGCGATGTTGTCAATCGCGGTCCCAAGTCCCTTGGCACCTTGCGCTTTTTACACAATCTGGGCACATCGTTCCGCATGACGCTTGGCAACCATGATCTGCATTTACTGGCAGTTGCTGCCGGCGTCAGCAAACTCAGACGACAGGACACACTGCACAAAATCCTGAAGGCAAAAGACCGCGAGGAACTGCTGGGCTGGTTACAATTGCAGCCACTGTTAATCCGTGATCGAGGCTACGTTGTGGTACATGCTGGGATCCCTCCCAACTGGGACCTGGATACTGCGGAACGGCTTGCAGCCGAGGTATCCTCTGTATTACAAAATGATGCCACCGAATATTTTAAAAACATGTATGGCAACAAGCCAAACCTGTGGAGCGACACTCTGGCGGGGCCGGAACGCTGGCGTCTGATCACCAACTATCTGACTCGAATGCGGTTCTGTGACAAAAAAGGCAGGCTGGAACTGCTGACGACGGGGCCCGCCGAGCAGAGCCCGCGAGGCTATGCTCCCTGGTTCAGCCACCGCAAACGTTTGACAAAAAATGACAAAATCATTTTTGGGCACTGGGCAGCGCTGGAAGGCCGCGACTGCGGGCCCAATTTATACCCTCTCGATACCGGTTGTGTTTGGGGTGGTCCTTTACGGTTAATGTGCCTGAGTGATAACCGTTACATGGAAACACAAAGCCAGACACAGAAATATGAATGTAAAACCAAACAGGGAAAATAACGCCGACCGGAGTTGTCTGAAGGAAAGGGATCGGGAACAACCGCTCCCAAAAACATTCTTTCAAAAAAGTGTGGCCGGAATGGAAGCATGAAAAATCTGCTGCAAAAAAACATGGCGCCCAAACGTTACAGTATGCTGATTGCTCTTGTGGCAGGCATTGTGGCTTTTGCAATTTGCGCGTCATTGGCCGACAGCTTTGACCGGAACTGGCGCGAAGGCGAAGAGTTTCTCCTCAATCAGCTTGCCACGTCCCACGCGGTAAATGTTGAACGCCGGCTTTCCCGTTCGATTTCGGCTGCCTACATTCTTGGCAACGAAGTGGAACACCACAACGGTGAGTTCGAAGGCTTCGAATCCTATGCTCAGGGCCTCATCGACCGACTGGGCGGCATCTCCAGCCTGCAACTTGCGCCAGACGCCATCATCACCAATATTTATCCTCTGCCAGGTAACGAAAAGGCTCTGGGACTGAACCTGCGAGAGCAAGGAGGGGGAAGAAAGGAAACCCTGGGGTCCATCGAGTCACGCCAATTGACTCTGGTTGGGCCCATAAATCTTGTGCAAGGTGGCAAAGCCCTGGTCGCCCGGCAGCCGGTGTTTCTCAAGGCCGAAGATAACGAAGAATTCTTCTGGGGATTTACCAGCGTAATAATCGATCTCGAAGAGCTGATCGCCACCACTGAACTCAACCTGTTGCGACAACAGGGGTATCAATACCGGTGGTCGCGAATCAACCCTGTAACGGGGCAAAACGAGATTATTGCAGGAACTGCCGAACCATTATCCACACCTTTTGCGACGCAAAATATTGCTGTATCCGGTAGCAAATGGAAATTTGATCTTGCCAATCCCGGCACCGCCTTCCACGAGCTTTCCTATTGGGTTGTCATAACGGTCGCCTTGCTCGGTTCGAGCCTGGTCAGCTTTGCCCTCTACTGGTTGTTACAACAACCTTTGCTGCTACAAAAAACCGTTGCCGAAAAAACTGCCGAACTGGAAAAACTGGCCTACTACGACTCATTAACCGGACTGTACAATCGCCGTTTTTTTAGTGAACTGCTCAAAAAGAATATTGCATCTGCAATCCGTAGCGGTGAAAAACTGGCTTTGCTTTACATTGACCTTGACAACTTCAAGCTGGTCAATGACACACAGGGCCACGATGCCGGAGATGAACTGATCAAGCTTGTCGCCAAACGCCTGAACACCGCCCTGCGCAGCTCCGACATTTTTGCACGGATTGGCGGCGACGAATTTACCGTTCTGCTGCGACAATTAAAAAACCCCGACGACGCTGGTCACGTCGCGGAAAAGCTGTTCGAACTAATGGAGGCTCCCGTACTGCTGCGCAACCGCGAGGTGATTATTTCGGCAAGCATAGGTATTACTTTTATTCCAGACGATGCGGACCACTACCAGGAAGCGATGAAAAACTCCGATTTGGCCATGTATGCCGCCAAGGAGAAAGGGCGCAATGGCTACTGTTTTTTTAATCGGGACATGGATCGCACTGCACACCAGCTACTGTTGCTGGAAAACCAGTTACGCACAGCCATAAACCAGAACCAGTTATTGCTGCATTACCAGCCAATCTATCTGCTGGCCCCACAGCGCAAAATCATCGGCTACGAGGCACTGGTGCGCTGGCAACACCCGGAACGGGGCCTGATTTATCCCGGTGAATTTATCGACCTGGCCGAACGTACGGGTTTGATTATTCCGCTGGGTCAATGGGTGCTGAAACAAGCCTGCCGGGAAGTGGGAAAACTCCTGAAAAACCAACCTGACCTCAAGGTGTCGGTAAATCTGTCGCCACAGCAATTCAACTCCCCCGGGCTTACCAAACAAATTCGTGAAACCATTGAAACGCTGGGTTTCCCGACCCGGGCACTGCAACTGGAAGTTACCGAGTCCATGATTATGGAGAACATCAAGCACGCTGCCGACACTTTGAGCGAGCTTCAGCAACTCGGCATATCCATTGCAATTGACGACTTCGGCACCGGTTACTCCTCGTTAAGCAAGCTCAAGCAGTTGCCAGTAGACGTATTAAAAATTGACCGCAGTTTTATCCAGGACATTCCTCATGACCATGACGACATGGAAATTGTGGAATTAATTATTACTCTGGCCAAAAAATTGCGGCTGACTGTCGTTGCCGAAGGCATAGAAAATGAAACCCAGATACAGCATCTGGTTCACTCGAACTGTCTGCAGGGGCAGGGATTTCTTCTTAGCAAACCGCGACCAATATCAGAATTTACGAGCACACAAGATCAGGTGGAAACCGAAAAGTTAATGTAGAACATCACTCCGGTCCTGAAGACTTCTTTATACCTTGTCTTTCAATTCTTTTGCGAATAATACTGTGGCTTTTCTGGTTAATTCGAATCAGGAAAATAAAAAAGACGGACAGCAACGTAAATATTGCAGGTAATACAAAAAACGCAATCTTCAGACCATAAACTGCTTCTTCACTGTGTGATGTCACTGCTGGGTCAAAGCCAAAAAAGCCGGCAACCAGCAATCCACTGGCAGCTCCCACCCCCACTCCCAATTTGCCCGACAGGCTCAAAAAAGTAAAATAGACCGCCGTTCTGTCCTTGCGAAATTTCCAAGCTCCATAGTCAGCGGCATCACCCAAAATAGATGGCACGACAATATCTTGACAGGCATACACAAAATACAGGCCAGATTGCAATATAAGGGGTAGCCAGATGCCCCCACTTGGCTTGACAAAAACAAATCCCAGCATAATAGTCGCATAGGCCGACATACTAATCACCCAAGATACCTTTTTGTCGGTGCGATGAATTATTCGCAACCAGATCGGAATTCCCAGCAATCTCGCAGCAATACCCGTCACCATGATTACCGCAACAGAGCTCGCCAAAGTCAGGTAACTATCCAGATAAATAAACAATAATGCTGAATGCATACCCATACCGACAGCAGAAACCAGGTACACCATCACGCAAATGATAAGTGGCCCGTTTTTGACTATAGATTGGACAATATCCCGCACATTGTCTTTTTTACGTTCCGTCGGACATACCGTTTTTGGGGCATAAAAAAACATTAAGGCCAGACCGACCAGCATAACAATTGCGGCAATCAAAATAGCCACATTAAGGGTGGACGGATTAAATTCATGGGTGGCAAACCAGGGCCAGAATGGCAGAGAATAAAAAACCAGTCGACCAGATGATTCAAAAATGCTTCGAAAGCCGTATAACCGGGACCTTTCCTTGTAATCGGTGGCAATCTCGGCCCCCCAGGCGATATGAGGTGTATCAAATACTGTCCAGGAGAGATAAAACAAGATATACCAGACCAAAAAATAGGTTGCCGACACGTGTTCAGGTGGCGTGAACAGGAACCATCCGCTGATAATGGTTAGTATACCCCCCAAAATCACCATGGGTTTTCGAGAACCCTGATGCGTGTACATGTAATCGGAAGACCATGCGACCACGGGTTCTATCAGCACGTCAAACAAACGCGCCACCAGCAAAACAAAAGCGATTGTTGTTAATTCAAGACCAAAATATTTGGCATACATACCGGGAATTATGACAACAACCGGTGAAATCAGCATCACTACCGCGCTGTATGGCAGTGAATACGCGACAAAGGCAAGTTTGTCCTGAATTGACGATCTCATGGCAACTTCACTACTTTTTTCATTCTGAACCATGTATTTACTCTGACACCCTTACCACCCTACCCACGAGTCCGATATACGGACACGAAGGGATACGCTCAAAATGGTAATATCTGATCCTATAGACAGGCCCGAGGAAAGGATTACTGCTGTAACACCCAAATTCGCGCAGTCCACAGAGTTCCCCATTGCATACAACAGGGATCTCTGCGGTGCAGAATAGCTGATTTGATTACTGAATTGAATCTGCCGCCCTCCGTGACTATTACCGGGGAGCAGCAGAACAAGAAGTGTGAGGCAGTGAGCTACCAATCAAGGACTACAACCAAGGTGCAGGTAGTCTGGCTCTCCATCAAGATTCGCAATGGCTCTGTATCAGACGGCTACTTCGTCCTTGAAGTAAAAATCATCCATAATATTTCCACTATTGATATCCGTTCCATCCATACAATATATCAATATTCCGTATGTCAGAACCTGTATTTGGCTTCCACACCAATTGTGCGCGGACGTATGCGATAACCCTTAAAAATTTGATCAAAGCCTTGGGAAAAGGCACTTTCATCTGTGAGGTTATTGCCAAAAATTGCTACAGAAAGGTCATCAAACTGAATCCCGGCACGCATCCCCAGAGTACCATAATCCCCACTAATCAGGCCTGTGGTATTAAAGCTGGTACGAAAATCACTTAGATAAGAATAATCTGCCCTGATAAATGCCTCTTTACCAGCTAACTCGAACTCCTGCTGAATGCCCAGGCGACCATTGACTCTGGCACTGCTGGGCAAGCGGGTACCTTTTGGTTGGCCAAGCGCCTCGTTGTCTTCCGCCAGTTCAGCATCAGTGTAGGACGCTCCGAGACTTATCTGAAGTGCATTAGTAACATAATAAACACTTTCAATTTCAGCTCCCTGGGTTAGGGCTTTACCCGCGTTGGTAGTAATACCGCATCCCCATACACCATTGTTAATCCCGACCGGTATATCGTCCCAATCCGATCGAAACACTGCTGTTGACACTCTTAATCTACCATCAAGCAAGGAAAACTTTGCCCCCAATTCATAACTATCAGAATAATCAGAGCTGATATCACCTTGATTTACCGATCCAGAGGTACCATCAATCAGGCCATCGTTATTCAAGTCGCATGTCGCAGCTGACACTCTTCTTTGAGGTCTCCCCAAACGAAACCCCTGTGACCACTGCAAGTACAGCAACACATCATCATTAGGTGTGTAATTCACATTAATCCGATGAATAACATCGCTTTCACTACTACTTTCATTAACTGCGTTTTCACCAAGCCATATTCCACTAGTAATCTGGTTGGTGGTCCTGGTGTAGTCAAACCATCTCAATCCATAAGACAGCTCAATCTGTTCAGTGATATCATAAGACACTTCACCAAACAAAGCTTTTTGCTTAATGGTCGTTTCATCGAGATCATTATAAATATCATTTGGAGCTGTATCACCATAATAGGCTGGCATAAGTGCTGGGTCCACAGCCCAATCAATAGTTGTATTACGCCGTCTTTTTACATCCTCGTAATAAACCCCTGCCATAAACTGGACACGCCCATCCAACTCCGATGTTAATCGAACTTCCTGAGTAAACCCATCTGATTTATTGTCATTACTATTTTCAAACAAAGGCTCATTAAAGAAGAAGTAATATACACCAGACACCTCCGCACCAACGCTGCGCTCAAAGTAGGTTGATGAAGAAAGCACATTGGCCCAACCCAAATCATACTCAACCACCAAACTGGTAAGATCCAAATCATCTGCCAGAACATCGTTTAATATATCAGAGTTGTTTACTTTGTAAGTATCTGTTTCGTACTCGTTCGTATCCGCTCCTATTTCCACATAAAATCCGTCTTGATCAAGATCCTGATTTAAATACATTAAAGTGATATCAAGATTTTCAGATGGCTGCCACAAAACACTGGTTCGCATTCCTTTGTACTCATTACCCCCGATACCACTGGCATTGCCAATTTCCAACCCAAATGATTCAGCAGCAGCAACTTTAGCCGGATCATTTGCACCAATCAAATTTACATACCCACTATTTTCGTGGTTGTAAATAACAGTACGAAAAGCTAAAACGTCTTGAATAATGGGAACATTGATTACCGCTGAAATTTTGTTGTTGTCGGAACCATTTTTACCGGTGTAGGAATAACCGGCATTAATCTCACCCTCTATTTCCTGCAAGTTGGGCGCAGTAGGTATATTACGTACAACACCACCTAATGCACCAGACCCAAACAATGTACCTTGTGGCCCTTTCAATACCTCTACACGTTCCATATCCACAAGAATAACTTCCGGATTACTCCAGTCACCTCCAACATTTACCAACGGTGCTTCACCAAAATAACTGCCTACACTGCTATCACCTGTGCCCAGAGTACTTGCGCCGACACCTCTGACCACAATCTGATTAAACCCTACACCGCGATCTGTATAACTGACTCCCGGAACGGAAATCAGGTAATCACCTGCACTTACCAGGCTTCGCCGTTCCATTTCTTCAGCGCCCATTGCAGTAATACTTACCGGAATATCCTGAATGGATTCTGCTCTTTTGGTTGCCGTAACCACCATCTCTTCTATTTCTGAAGAAGACGATTTATCTTTCGACTTTCTATTTTCAGCAGTCACACCTTTAACAACCACCAGATTGTCTGATGAAAACTCGTACCTTAACCCGGTATTTTCCAGCAGAGTTTCTAAAGCCTGGCCAAGCGTATATTCACCATGTAAAGCTGGCAACTGAACATCTCGACCTATATTTTTTGGTACCAGAATTTGCACACCGGATTTTTCTGCCAGCTCCAGCAGTGCAATTCCGGCCTTTTGTTGTTTGATATCAATATTCAGAACAGGAGAATCGGCGCACAATCCCCCAGAGACAGCCAACACAACAGTTGACGCTGCGCTGAGTATTGGTTTTTTTCTGAAAAACATCTTGTACTTATCGATCATTTTACCTACCTCTCGGTCAGTGAGCTCGTTGTGGTTGCACGCCAGCTATAATAATTTTTTGCCAGGCAGCCTCTTCACGACTCACTAACCGGTTACCCTACCGCAAACCAAAAATATCCAACCTGATTTACAGCCAGGTCTTTCAAATTATTTTCCAACAATCGTTACTCGATCAAAGTAATGCGTCACTTTCACCGGCAGAATTTTTTCGAGACCCTTGACCGCAGTATCCAGCTGATCGATTCGAATGGCGCCATAAAAAGAAAGGTCCATAATCGACTTGTCTTCAATAAGAATTTTCTTGCCGGAGTATCGGTTTAATTCCTGGATCACTTTGTACAATGGCTCTTCTTCAAAACGGATTAAACCTGTGCGCCAACCATGGATACGACGCATATTGTCAGACCTGTAGCCAACAACAGAATTAGTCGCCAAGTCAAACTCAGCGACCCATCCCGCTTGCAAACGATTTTGATCTGGAGATTCAATCCGAATATCCTTGCCTTCCTTACTTCCGATTAACGGGGACGATTTTGACACCGGTTCGTCTTTCTTGTGTATTGAGACCAAACCTTCCAACACCGCCACTTTGAAT
This sequence comes from Porticoccaceae bacterium, assembly GCA_050289385.1. Lineage (GTDB taxonomy): Bacteria > Pseudomonadota > Gammaproteobacteria > Pseudomonadales > Porticoccaceae > JBNKFQ01. Next base: position 24,014 of record JBNKFQ010000050.1, read on the forward strand.
GTATCTGGTGTCTTGAGAATATCAAATTGTGTGCCCAACACTGTCACGGCCCTTATACCCAGATCAACTGTAAACGGCCTGTCTGGAGCAGAAGCAATATCAAAATACACTTCTCCACGTTCCAAAATTACGCGACGACGGACATCGGTTATATCCACCAACACCTGGGAACCGGTGTTCAGGGTTATCACACTGCCGTCTTCCAGGTTAATGGTCTTCTGCTCGCCAACCCGGGTAACAAAGCGCGCTACATCAGCACCATATTCCCTGTGCGCGGGATTACCGTTCAACAAGCTTGCTGCGCCAAACACCACTGCCAGTATAAGGCTGGCCGCGACTGCCAGACCAGGCCAGTGGTTACGAGCCTTTTCGGCCAGGGGCACAACTACTGGCTCATTCAATGCAGTCCGAATTTCCGAATTTCCACGCAAATGACCCAGATCTAGTAGCACTGCTGCGGTTTGTAAAAAGTCGGCCTGATAGTCCGAGTCAACCTCCATCTTGCGACCAATTCGCCGCGCCTCTGACTCCGACATACCATCACTAAAAATTCGAGCCAAATCCCGGGGAGCCTGCTGCCCGGAGAACCCTGACCGTTCCTTACTCACTGTTCGCCTCCTGCCATGGCGCATTGCGCACAACATCTCGTATTCTTGCCAGCGCCCTGGACATATACTTTTCAACCTGCTTTACCGAAACACCCATTTGTTCGGCTATTTGACGGTAACTTTTCAGCTCAACCCGGTTCAGCAAAAACACTTTGCGCCAAACCGGAGGCAACTCCAGAACCGCCTTCTGCACCAGTGCCAACTCTTCCCGCGCAGACACGATAATCTCGGGCGAACCACCTCTGCCAACCTCGTCAGCCATCTCGGCCTGCTGTCGGGCATACCCCTGTTTTATGACATTGTGCTTTTTCAAGTCCAGTATCAAATTGGTGCCTATGGTGAATACATAGGCCCTGCAACTTCCCTTGCTGGATATCATGCGTTCCGACAAGCCTTCCATTCGAGCCAGCCTCAGGAACACCTCCTGTACCAGATCATCCAGATCCACACCAGGATCAATCCTGGCTGCGAGGAACGATCGCAAAGCCACCCCATGATCCTTGAACAGTCGTTCAAGCACCTGCCCTGCTGTCTGCTGTGGAGTATTTACCAAACCCACCACTTTGTTGTTTTTCCGCGTCATTGATGACACTGTAGGCATATTTCCCGCATTCTTCCTCTACTACTTCACGACTGACCGGGATACCACCCTACCCGATGCGGTAGCAATTCATTAATACCTTCTGAAGGCTATTATGGGAGCTGGTGGCCATTCGGAACATTTGTTACAACCGCCACAGTGGCCATAGAGTACCTTGAAGGAGCCAAACAAAGGGAAGAAGAACATTTCCGCAATAACAATTCATATCAAAACGGTCAGAAATATTTCAAAAAACCGGAATATGGGGGTCCGAATGACGTTCCCCCAATATCTCTGGTGAGAATTGGTGTAGAATTTCGTGAGGCCTTCTCCTCCTCTGAATTTGGTGTTTGCAACTACAAGTCTAGAAGGTTCCCGACGCGGGGCTCGGCAGAAGGTCGTCATAGGTATCAATGCGCTGTATCGGTCAAGACGGTGAGAGCGACGTTCGAATTCCAGTATATGACAAGGGAGGGAGGAAATGTCCGACACTGAATACTTTGAGATGAATCGCGCTGGCTGGGATCAGCGGGTGAAAGCTCACGTTGTTTCCAGGTTTTACGACGTGGATGGATTCATTTCGGGTAAAACGTCACTTCGAAAAATTGAGCTTGAGGAACTCGGTGATGTAGCTGGTAAAAGACTTCTGCATCTCCAATGCCATTTTGGTTTAGATACATTGTCGTGGGTTCGTCAAGGTGCCAGCTGCACAGGCGTCGATATTTCTCCGGTAGCGATTCAGCAGGCCCGTGAACTGGCTGCGCATACTCGCCTTGATGCAGAATTTGTGTGCTCCGACATATACAGCTACAAGCGTTCAAATTCGGAGCCCTATGAGATTGTGTTTACATCTTATGGCGCCGTGTGCTGGCTGCCTGATCTGCAACGTTGGGCAGACATCGTTGCGTCAAATCTTGCCATTGGGGGAACATTTTACATTGTTGAATTCCACCCGATCTATGATTTGTTGGCAGGGTATTCGTACTTCACGCAACAGGAACCCGATATAGAAGAAGAAGGCACATACACAGAAAATGACACCGATGTTGTAGCCAAGCTCGCCACTTGGGCGCATCCGATTTCAAGCGTTATTAACGCGCTTCTTGGTGTGGGCATCACTATTGAGCGAGTGAACGAATTCCCATTTAGCCCCTACAATTGCTTCGAGGGCATGGTGGAGCGAGAACCAGGAAAGTTTTATTTGAACCATAAAGGAAATGATGTCCCGATTGTCTACAGCATCACCGGACGAAAACTCGCTTAACATCACATTGCAAGTGAACCATGCTTCGAGTTTCAGTGACGGTTCCCAAACACCAGATAAACTCATAAACACTAAAGGGCGGCTCTAAAAAAACACTAAGTGTAGTTCCATCGGTACTGATAAAATCATAGCCTCGGCATATTCTCGCGCCATCACCTGCCTCCTGTTAACGAGGGAGGCGAGAATGCGCGACTGATTAGATGGTGTCCAGGGTGTCGGTAAAAGATCGCTTGCCTCATAACACACCTGAGAGCCGCACGGCACCCTGTCGTTAAAAAACCGCTTACTAAAATTAACACTAATGCGAGAGAGAAGGTGCCTCCTTTCAAAACCTGAAATTTTTGGCAAAAAAAAGCCGGATAAAAATCCGGCTTTTTCAAGGGAAAGCCAATTTATTCTTCGGTAGCCTCTACTGCTTCTTCTTCAGCATCTTCGACAACCGGCTGTGGGCGATCCACGAGTTCGACATAAGCCATTGGCGCTTTGTCTCCGGCACGAAAGCCGCACTTCAAAATACGAATATAACCACCGGGGCGGCTTTCATAACGCGGGCCGAGTTCACCAAACAGTTTACCTACCGCGGCTTTATCACGCAGGCGGCTAAACGCCAGGCGACGATTGGCAACGCTGTCTTGCTTGGCCAGGGTAATCAGAGGCTCGGCGACGCGACGCAGTTCCTTCGCTTTGGGCAGCGTGGTTTTGATAAGTTCGTGCTCAACCAGCGACGACGTCATGTTGCGAAACATGGCGCGACGGTGCGAGCTGTTGCGATTCAGTTGGCGGCCACTGTGACGATGACGCATAGTTCCAATTCCTTAATTCGTTGCACCCTTGTATAAGTAAAGGGTCAGCAAGCTCTGTAATTCACACGTTTATAAATCAGGCTTCTTCTTTAAGGCTGGCAGGTGGCCAGTTTTCCAGACGCATGCCCAGTGACAGGCCGCGAGAAGCCAAAACATCTTTAATTTCTGTAAGCGACTTTTTGCCCAGATTCGGGGTTTTCAGCAGCTCAACTTCGGTGCGCTGTATCAGGTCACCGATGTAATAAATGCTCTCTGCCTTCAGACAGTTGGCAGATCGTACGGTCAATTCAAGATCGTCAACCGGACGCAGAAGAATCGGATCAATTTCTTCTTCTTTCTCTTCCGGCTCGGCATGCGCTTCGCTTTCCAGGTCTACAAATACCGCGAGCTGTTGCTGCAGTATGGTAGCCGCACGACGAATCGCTTCTTCCGGTTCCAGCGTACCGTTGGTCTCGAGATCAATAATCAATTTGTCGAGGTCAGTGCGCTGTTCAACACGAGCGCTATCAACAACATAAGAAACGCGCTTTACCGGGCTATATGACGCGTCCAGTTGCAAACGTCCAATGGCGCGAGTTTCGTCCTGCTCACTGTTGCGAACATCGGCAGGCTGATAACCGCGACCGCGGTGCACACGCAACCGCATGGACAGTTCGGTGTCACCAGTAATGTTTGCAATCACCAGATCCGGGTTCATGATTTCAACATTGCTGTCTACATCAATGTCGCCGGCTGTAACAACACCTTTGCCCTTTTTGACCAGCGTCAGCTCGGCCTCGTCCTTGCCATGCAGTACAACGGCAATTTCCTTGAGGTTTAACAGAATTTCGATAACGTCTTCCTGCACACCTTCTATACTGCTGTATTCGTGCAGAACACCGTCAATCTCCACTTCCACAACGGCACAGCCAGGCATGGAAGAGAGCAGAATGCGGCGCAAGGCATTGCCCAAAGTATGTCCGAAGCCACGTTCGAGCGGCTCGAGTACTACCTTGGCATGGGTCGGACCCTGTTCACTTACACCAATAGTGCGCGGGGTCAGAAGTTCTATCGCAGATGTTTGCATATCCGTACCTGTCAGGGTTCAGTTCTACCATTTGCGCAAACTTTTCTTTCAAAAAGCTTGCTCGCAAAAACTTGTATTTGTCTGCCTTGCATTCCCAATCAGTTGCCTGCGTTATTTCGAGTACAGCTCAACAATCAGGTTTTCGTTTATTTCTGCAGGCAGATCAGTGCGATCCGGGATGCGTTTGAATGCGCCAACCATTTTATTACTGTCCACCTCAACCCACTCGACTTCGCCACGTTGTGCCGCCAGGGCCAGAGCAGATTGAATTCGCAGCTGGCTTTTTGACTTTTCGCGAACGCTGACTTCGTCGCCGGCAGCTACGCGATAAGACGCGATGTTCACTTTCTTGCCATTTACCAGAATCGCATTGTGAGCAACCAGCTGACGCGCTTCCGAACGGGTAGCACCAAACCCCATACGATAAACAACATTGTCCAGACGACGCTCAAGCAGGGACAACAGGTTTTCACCGGTAGCACCTTTCAGACGAGCCGCTTCCTTGTAGTAATTGCGGAACTGCTTTTCCAGCACACCGTATATACGACGCACTTTCTGTTTTTCACGTAACTGTACGCCATAATCAGAAAGTCTGCCGCGACGCTGCCCATGCTGCCCCGGAACACTTTCCGCGCGACATTTTGAATCCAGCGGACGAACTCCGCTCTTCAAAAACAGGTCTGTACCTTCGCGACGGGCCAGCTTGCACTTGGGTCCTATATATCTTGCCATCTTCTATGCCCCTCGTTATACGCGACGTTTTTTCGGCGGACGACAGCCGTTGTGCGGAATCGGCGTAACGTCTGTAATATTGGTGATTTTATA
>JBNKFQ010000051.1:0-2993 GCA_050289385.1 Porticoccaceae bacterium
GAAACGCACGCCCTGCGCGAGTTCAATCTCCACGTGAAAGAAAAAGAATTTGTTGCGGTGACAGGGCCTTCCGGCTCCGGTAAAACCACCTTTTTAAATATTGCCGGTTTGCTCGAAACCCTCAGCCAGGGGCGCTACGAACTGGACGGTGAAAATGTCGCCAGTTTGAGCGACCGCCAACGCTCGCGGCTGCGCAACGAAAAAATCGGATTTATTTTTCAAAGTTTCAATTTGATTCCGGATCTAAACCTGGCTGACAATGTGGATGTGCCGCTGCGTTATCGCGGCCTCCCCGCCGGTGAGCGCAAACGCCGCATTGAAGAAGCACTGGCGTGGGTGGGACTCTCGGCGCGGCGCAAACACCTGCCGGCACAACTGTCCGGCGGCCAGCAGCAGCGGGTGGCGATCGCCCGAGCCCTGGCCGGTAAACCACGGCTGTTGCTGGCCGACGAGCCCACCGGCAATCTGGATTCGCTGATGGCGCGGCAGGTAATGGAACTGCTGGAGCAGATCAACAGTGAAGGCACCACCATTATTATGGTCACCCACGCCCCGGATCTGGCCCGCCGCGCCCAGCGCAATATCCAAATTGTCGACGGGCAGGTGAGTGATTTTCATGTTGGTTCTCTGTTAAAAGCCGCGCCTCTCGCGCCGGAAAAGGAAATAGCACCCGGACGGGAAGGAGTTTCGCAATGATTGCCTATTACGCGAAACTTGCCTGGCTGAGCGTGTCTCGCGCACCGGTGATTTCAGCGCTGATGGTAATCACCATTGCCATCGGTATCGGTGTTTATATGACGACTTTCAGCCTGTATTACATGATGTCCAGCAACCCGGTCGCCGATAAAGACGACAGGCTTTTTTATGTTCAACTGGACAGTTGGGATCCCGCTCGCCCCAACACCTGGTTAGCCAATCACTTACCTGGACAACTCACCTATAGGGATGCCACCGCCCTATTGCGATCCGAAATGCCTTCGCGTCAAACGGCCATGTTCCGCTATGGTATGGCCGTTACACCTCCGCGGGCGAAGGATCAGCAACGAATTGTACCCCCCTTTGTTGCCAGGATAAGAGTTACCACGGCTGATTTTTTCCCCATGTTCGACGTCCCTTTTCTGTACGGCGGTCCCTGGTCATCGAATGCGGAAGCAGCTGCGTCGTTCGTGACGGTAATAGATCGGACCACCAACGATAAAGTCTTCAACGGCCGCAACAGTGTCGGCGAAACGCTGGAAATGGACGGCCAGACTTACACCGTGGTCGGCGTTCTGGATCGCTGGCAACTTCCAATCAAGGTATACGATTTGAATAATTCAGCGTTTGCCGATCCGGAGCAGATTTATATTCCCTTTTCTTTGACCGAACCGCTGCAACTCGATACATGGGGAAACCGTGATTGTTGGAAAGACGAAGATATCAATACTTATTCCAATTTCCTTCTCAGCGAATGCGTCTGGCTGCAATACTGGGTCGAGCTGCCGAACGCAGAGATTCGTAAACAATACGAGCGCTTTATTGAAAGTTTTATCCGCGAGCAAAAATCCCAGGGGCGTTTTGAACGGCCGCTGGCTTACGCACTCAACCGGCCTTCGCTGTGGTTGCAACTCAATAGAGTGGTGAATCAGGACAATAGTGTGTTGGTCTGGTTGTCTATGGCGTTTTTGCTGGTGTGTATTGTCAACGCTATCGCTTTGATGTTGGCTAAGTTTATCCGCAAAGCGCCCGAAGTCGGTGTCAGGCGCGCACTTGGCGCCAGTCGTATGGCGGTTTTTACCCAGCATCTGATTGAAAGCGGGTTGATTGGTCTGCTCGGAGGCCTTATCGGCATCGGTTTATCCTTACTGGGACTTATGGCGCTGCGCGTTGTGTTTAGTGGAACCTTGGACAGGGTCGCGCAAATGGATTCGGCAATGATGCTGTTTGCGGTTTTTCTGGCTATCGTTTCTGCGCTCCTGGCCGGTTTTTACCCCGCCTGGCGGGTTGCCGAAACCAACCCCGCTCTATATCTGAAAACCCAGTAACAACCTCAATAACGACAGTTTGCGGAGAATAAATTTATGTGGGAACTAAAACCCGTCATCATTACCCTCTGGCGCAATCGCCTGGGAGCGGTGCTGGTCATCATTCAAATAGCGTTGACACTGGCGGTGATCAGCAACGCCTGGTTTGTTATAGCGCAGCGCCAGGCGCTGATCGATCGGGACACGGGTATGCCCGAAGATGAAATCTTCAGCTTCACCATGCAACCGACAGACAGAAACGCCGATATTACGTCTATGGTCCGCAACGATCTGCAACTGTTGCGAACTGTTCCCGGTATTATCGCCGCTTCTCCCATCAACAATGTTCCTCTCGCCGGCTCCGCCTGGCAGACAGATCTCAGCATCCGCCCCGATTCCGAGGACGCTGCACGTACCCATATAGTTACAGCTGATGAAAATATCGTTGAAACACTTGGGGTCAAACTGTCGGAAGGCAGAAATTTTCTGCCCGAAGAAGTTACCATTCAACGCCAGGGTGTCAATCCGGATCAAAAGCCGTCGGTAGCCATCGTTACCCGGTATCTGGCCGATTCACTGTTTCCGGATGGCTCCGCACTGGGTAAATCCGTTTATAATGAAGACAATCCAATCAAGATTATCGGTATAGTTGAGCACTGTTTCGGATCAGCGCTCGGCTGGGAACACGTGGAAGCGGTCGCGTTTCACCCCTTAACGAATCTGACTTCCAAGGTAAAATATATCGTCCGCACACGAGCGCAGGACCGCGCCCGAATTATGCGGGAGGTGGAACAAACATTGGTGGAAACGAATTCGGAGCGGGTTTTGGATGACTTTACCACCCTCAACGAACACAAAGCCAAATCCTATCTGCGCGATGCGGCCATGGTAAAAATTCTGACCACCGTCAGCGTTATTCTGGTGGTTATTACCCTACTGGGCATCATCGGTTTAACGGTATTCTGGGTCAACCGGCGTCGCAAGCAGATT
>JBNKFQ010000052.1:0-5318 GCA_050289385.1 Porticoccaceae bacterium
ATGCCGTCCGACGCCGATCTACACGATCCTAACGAGCCGGCCGACACCACCTACATCGGTGACGCGCCTACGGTAACTGATACGCCAAAAGTCATCGGCGACGTCATTCAGTAGAGTGCAAATCTCTCGATAAAAAAGCGCGCACCAGCGCGCTTTTTTTGTCAACTCTCGGCCAGTACGGTGTCCGTGAGCGGGACCTTAACCAGCATCGCCAATACCCTGGCCGGATCACTGTCAGGCGAATCCCTTGTGGCTTTAGATGTTACAATCGGCGACGTCGTCCCAAGCAGAATCCAAGCGCCAGCGATTGGACTTATCGCGGCATTTCCAGAACCCTCGTAGTGTCGGGCGCGGAGTGCGTGGGCGAGACAATCACCAATATCAGCGATAACCACGACACCTTACGAATGTAGAACAGCATCGCTGACATTGGCGCCGACGGATTGCTCAGTTCCTGGAATCCGAATGCCAACTTCAAAGTTCGTGACTGGTTACCGCACCGTAATGTCCGCCGGTTATTGCCCGATGCAAGAGACCCTCATCGCCAATACCCTTTGCGAATCTCGATGAGCCAAACACACATTTACATCGATTGAATGACGTTAAGTTTTTGATTGCCACTCTATCTTTGCTGCGTCGTGTTGCGCCATGGATTGCGGTGACAACTGGCAAGACCACGATTCGTACTGCAACGCACACAAAAAAGATTTAAAAAAAAGTTACAGCAGAGATTACCCAAGGACATCTATGAACAACACCATTTATGCAGGTGGCAGGTGGCAGGTGGCAGGTGGTTCATTCATTGGCATCGGAGGTAAGAGCGATTCCTATTTTTCAGCACTGGAACCCAATACCCGATTGCGTTTTAGTACATGACCTCAGGTAAGTGACTGTATCAATCACATAATAATTCGTAGCAATGATGTTGGTGGCCGCCCTGCCCACGGTCTGCGGATGCGCTGGCGGTGATCCCAACGGAAGTGACATAAATACGCCTGCGCACGTTTCTGGACAGGGAATAACGTGCTCCTTGCCGGGGGGTGATCGTTCGCCTCTATCGCGTCGATCTCTCAAAAACAGATCTCAAAGGAATATTGCTGGGCAAGGGATGCGCAAGGGGGCAACAGCGATATCAACTTTTGAAGAAATTTTGAGCATGGTGTTTTTCATGGTATTAGCGTTTGCTAGGAAAATATGCCATTGAATATACAAGATAAAAAAAGCTTATTGATAATAGAGAGGGAGTGAGCGGCACTGGCAGGCAGCGGCAGGCATTTCACCTTATATCTGATTGCTCAGTCAGGTAGAAAGTAAGTGATGATGTCCATCTCCTTGTGCGGGATGCCGATAATATCAATGCCATGATCTCCAATCAGGTAGAAGACAACATGCTCGCCTTGCGGGAAGCTGTAATAGCCTTCAGCCACATCCGTGCGGTGTTTGCCCAATTGCGGATTCTCAGTTAGCCAGCCAAAGCGTTTCTCGAGTGCTCTCAGATAGGTATTCCGTTGGTGTCTACCCCATTGCTGCTCGGAATATCGACCGATGTTTTTCAAGTCCTCAAGTGCTCTTGGGGTGACTCTGAACTCAGGCGTCAGGTTTCGTTGTCCAGATCGTTGATAAGCGCGTCCATGGTGAAGTCATCAGCAAACTCACCGGATTCGGCCTGTTTGACGCCTTGGGCCAAATGACTCCGTAAAGCATCGAGTTTGCTTTTCCGCTCTTCCATTGCGCGGAGAGCATCACGAACTACTTCACTGGCGGAGCCGTACCGTCCACTGGCAATCTCGTTCTTGATAAAGACTTCCCAGTGCTCGCCCAAGCTAAGACTTGTCGTTGCCATATCACACCCCGCATATTCATAATTAACAAAAATGAATATAGGTCAGGGTGGAATGAAAGGCAATCAGTTTTTAATCCTTACGTTTTCATGAGCAAATGGCAGCGATTTCTGAGGATGGTATTTTTCATGGTATTACCAATTAGCAGCAATATAAGGCACTGAATATGAAAGAAATAAAAGGCTTATTTACAATAGAGTGGGAGTGACCGGCACTGGCAGGCAATGACCGGCATTGGCTGGCAGCAGCAGGTATCAAGCATTCATCTATACCTATAGAGGACTATATGAGAACAACGAGCTCTCCATGGAATGGGGAACGATATGCCGCAGGCAGCGATCACGGACCGGTCGCCACACAGCCCACCTTATAAACGCCATCGGCAGGAACAGACACTCCTATACCAGATCATTGAGCGACACTACCCTGCGTTCAGGGATGAAATGGCGGCGCAGGGCAAGGCCTTGCCGCTGCATGTACAACAGGAAATTGTTGATTACCTCTAATACGGCCGACTGGAGCATGGATTCAAGCGGGTATAATGTACCCACTGTCATCATGAACACCTGGTCGCGACACTAAAAACAAATACGGTAAAACCCGGTTTCAGCGCGCCAACGGCCCGGATCATCAGGAACGGGTTGATCTGGTGCGCAGGACAGCCATCGGGTGGCCGGCTTTCTGGAGTGCGAAGGGGTCCTGGAGCGGGATGTGGAGAACAGCTACCTGAATCTGGAAGAGGGCGACGAAGATACTATGCAACAGGCACTGGGCTGTTCGGTAAGCTACCGCATTGACATCGGGCCACAACAAGGTCGCAAGGTAGTTACTTTACAGACCATTCTGTCCTGGGAAGATGATGAACGCTTTGTACAGGTGGGGAAAGTGGGTGGATTCAGCCTGCATGCCGGGGTATCCGCACAAGCATGGGAACGTTCGAAACTGGAAAAGCTGTGCCGCTACATCAGCCGGCCAGCAATATCAGAAAAAGACTGTCCACCACAGCCTCCGGGAATATCCGCTACCAACTCAAAACGCCCTACAGTGATGGCACCACGCACGTGATTTTTGAACCGCTAGATTTCATTGCCAAGCTGGCGTCGCTGATGCCGAAACCGAGAGTGAACCTGACCCGATTCCAAGGGGTTTGCACCCAACAGCAAATATCGCGTCGAAGTGACGCCGGCTAAACGGGGTAAAGGTTCCAGGCATGAACATGAAGACAAAACACCGGAACAACGCCACTAGGCGATGACCTGGGCACATCGCCTGAAGCGGGTATTCAACATGCCCCAGGGCACCCTCTCTTGATGCTCTGCATCAATTGACCTTGTCGATGTATTGGTCTTCCCGAAGTGCGGAGGCGACGCCAAGGTGATCGCCTGTATTGATGATCAAGCGGTTATCGACAAGATTCCATCCTTAGGTCCGTAAACGGTGCATCCGTGCACCACTCCTCTTCAACACTTACAGGCCAAGAACGCATTGTCGTCACCCACTAAACTGCTGCCTGAGACGCGGGCCTTGCACGCTTCGGACGGGTTTGTGTAGCAGCGGTTTGCTACATCACTCTACTCGGTATGGCAACAGAAGGAGAGGTTGCCCGGTGGCATATTGCCTGAACTAAGTCGGAAGGCCGGGAAAGCAGTGGAAGCGGGCGGATTCAGCGGGAAATCCAAGAGGAGGTGAATAGACTGAGGTCGGATAGAGGGGTTTTACAGGCATATCCTGCATCCAGTTTTCTTCCTTGATAGGTGGGGGTGCTGCGGTTATTCTTCTGATACTCTTTCCTGATAAATTTGCACCTCTAAAGGGGTAGCTTGGCAACTCTGAAAATTTCACGTGTCGATGTTGCCGACTTTTTTCTGAGGTAGTTGGTAGATATGCGTGTATTTACACGAGTCTGCCGGATTGTCGTTAAGGGGAAAGATAAAACAGGGGCGTCATGGCGCCCGTGTACTATGAAGTCCAACTGGTCGAGCGGTGATAGATCCCTGTTTAGATTAGTTTTTTTGCATTTCAAACATAACGGATGCAAGGCAAGCTGTGTCTCTGTAATTGCCTGATTCTGGTAACACATTTATGCGCATCATTTTGGCCGATGACCACAAGCTCTTTCGGGATGCCCTCAGGGTTGTCCTGGAAACCGTACCTGACTACGAGGTGGTGGCAGAGGTCGGTAATGCGCCGGATTTGAAGGAAGCGGTTTCCCGCTTGCAACCCGATCTGGTTATTCAGGACTACCGTATGCCGGGTGGGGGTACGGTTGCGGTGCTTGAATACATCAAGCAGCGATATCCCGAGATCAAAGTCATCATGCTGACGGGTGTAGATTCAGGTGCTCTGTTTCAGCAGTTACTGGAATCTAATGCGGACGGCGTGCTGCTCAAGGAAGTGTCCGCGGAAGAGACGCTGGCATCGATTAAACAGGTAATGAGCGGCATGCGGGCGCTCTCTCCCAGTGTCAGTGAGCGGGCGCTGCCTGGCAGGCCGGATCTTACGACGCGGGAATTCCAGATCATGGAACTGGTTGTCGAGGGGCTCAATAGCGCAGAGATTTCCGCAAGGCTCAACCTCTCGGCCAAGACGGTTGAGAATCATCGCTACAGTTTGATGAAAAAACTGGGTCTGAAAAACACGGTGGAACTGGTGCATTACGTGCGCAAGCATGGGTTGCTTGAAAACTGAGCGATTCATGCCATCGATGTCTGAAGATACCCTGGATCGCATAAAAGAACGACGACTTGATCTGTTGCTGAAACAAACCGCGATGACCGGCTTTTTCAGCGTTCTGTTTGCGGCGATCTTGACTTTCCTGTTACGCAATACCGGGCATCTGCAAGCGATGCTCTTTTGGGTAGGCATTAACCTGCTGATGGTATTGTCCCGAGAGATATTGATTTACCCTCGCTTCAGGGCGCAGCGTCGACGCGGGCAAAGCAACTTCAATCTGATTCACGGGGTGATCGTTTTTTTCTGGGCATTTGCCGGATTGCTTTGGGGTATAGGTGGTTATCTGTTTATGCCGCACGAAGACCAACCCGAGCTTGTCATCACCTTTGTGACCACCTATGTCGGTCTCACCGCAGGTAATATTATCTCTTTTGCACCTTCGGTCTGGACCGGTGTGGTATTCACCGTTCCGGCCATTCTGGGATTAGCCGTCAGAGTTTATGAGTTCGGCTATATGGTGTTCTTCTATAGCATGCTGATTTATATCCTGTTCCTGCTGATTGTGATCGTGCGGATATCAAAAGTCGTGATTAACACCATCAGCGTCGATCTGGACAATGAGCGACTGCTGAATGCGGTGACGGTGGAAAAAGAGCGGGCGGAACAGGAAAAAGAGAAAGCCGAAAAGGCGAACCTGAGCAAGTCGGAGTTCCTCGCCGCGGCCAGCCATGACCTGCGCCAGCCGCTGAACTCCATCGGGTTGTTTCTGTATGGCTTGAAGCAGAAGTTGCAGGGCGATAACGG
>JBNKFQ010000053.1:0-5323 GCA_050289385.1 Porticoccaceae bacterium
CGAACATCGAACATCGAACAACAAATTTTATTGAGAAATATAAATGGATGAGACAAAAATCCAGCCGCGTTTTTCAGAAACGGATCTGCTCGGTCATATCAGCAATACCACCTTACCGGTCTGGTTTGAAAGTGCGCGAGACGGATTTTTTCGGCGTGTACACCCTGCCCTCACTACCCATGACTGGCCGTTGATTGTCGCTCGCATCGAAATAGACCTGAAAGCCCAGATTCACCCGGGAGCGGAAGTCAAAGTAAAAACCGGCGTGGAAAAAATTGGCAGCAGCTCCATGGTTGTTTATCAGGAAGCCTGGCAAAAAGGTCAACTGGCTGCGGTCGGTCGAACCACACTGGTTTATTTTGATTATCAGACACAGAAATCACAACCTGTGCCAAACCAGGTTAAGGCTCGTCTGGCAGACCTGATGATCAACTCGGCGACAACCTCCTGACCGCCTCATGAACGATACACACAAAGACAAGATGTTCGCCAGTCCACTGCCGGGTTTGGCCGGATTCACATTTGATGACCGGGTGGCCTCAGTATTTCCGGATATGATCAAACGTTCTGTGCCAGGTTATGAATCGATTATCGCCATGACCGGAACCCTGGCAGAAAGTTATGTTCAGGCAAATACGCGCTGTTACGATCTCGGCTGCTCTCTGGGTGCTTCTACACTGGCGATGCGCCACCACATAAAGCAACCCGGCTGCCAAATAGTTGCTGTTGATAATTCCGCAGCGATGATCACTCGATGCAAAAATATTTTTGAAAACAGCACGGATCAAAAATCTACCGATAACGTGCCAATAGACCTGATCTGCGGCAACATCCAGGACGTAGTGGTAAACAATGCTTCGCTGGTGGTTCTGAACTTTACCTTGCAATTTATTCCAGTTAATGAGCGTGAAACCGTATTAAAAAATATCTGTTCAGGTCTTGTACCCGGCGGCGTGCTGGTATTATCCGAAAAAGTCGTTTTTGAAGATGACGCGCACAATAACCTGATGATCGAACTGCACCATAACTTTAAAAAAGCCAATGGCTATAGCGACCTGGAGATCAGCCGGAAACGTACCGCGCTGGAAGATGTACTGATACCGGAAACACTTGCAACACACCGGCAACGCCTCAAAAAGATCGGTTTTTCCAGTGTTGATGTGTGGTTTCAATGCTTTAATTTTGCATCGATCATAGCTATCAAATAATCAGGGCCTGTGCGTGACCAGCTACCAAACACTTCTCGAATCACTCGAACAACACAAACAATTGCTCCGTTGGGCACAGTGCTTGCCTGCCCAGATCGCCGCGGGTCTCTCGCTGGAACGCTGGGGTGATCTTCCGCACTGGCAGGCGGTGTTAAACGGGTTGCCGGAAGTAACCCCGTCGTCAGTGGACCTTTCCACGGGCATTGTTATCGGCAACGCCGATGATTGCGATAGTTCCACCCGCGGAGCCTTGCGTGAAACCCTTATGGGGTTGCACCCCTGGCGCAAGGGGCCGGTCGATTTATTCGACATTCATATCGATACGGAATGGCGCTCCGACTGGAAGTGGGATCGGGTGTTGCCACACCTTGCGCCATTAAAAAACCGTTTGGTACTGGATGTCGGTTGTGGCAATGGTTATCACTGCTTGCGAATGATTGGCGAAGGCGCGAACCGGGTAATCGGCATTGATCCTTCGCCCCGATTTGTGCATCAGTTTTACGCACTGAAAAAATATATTGGCGATATAGCCGCGGACGTTTTGCCCGTGGGCATTGAACAAGTGCCGCAAAATCTTCGCGCGTTTGACACGGTATTTTCAATGGGGGTGTTTTACCACCGTCGCTCCCCGATGGACCACCTGAAAGAGTTGAAAGATTGCCTGCGTCAGGGTGGTGAGCTGGTACTGGAAACTCTGGTAGTGGATGGGCCCGAAGGTTACACCCTGGTACCGGAAGACCGTTACGCCAAAATGCCCAATGTCTGGTATCTGCCCGCTCCCGACACTCTGCTCAACTGGTTGCGCAAATGCGGTTTTCGCAATGCGCACATGGTGGATATCTGCAAAACCACGGTGGGTGAACAGCGCTCAACAGAGTGGATGACGTTTGAGTCATTACCCGATTTTCTGGATCCGAAAGATAGCGCGAAAACAGTGGAAGGCTATCCGGCGCCGGTGAGAGCTGTATTTATTGCGGAAGCGCCATGAAAAAAAGTCGGAAGTCGGAAGAAAATCAAAAACTAAAACCAGATTCAATGCTCTATTGCTACAAGGCCGAGCGGAGCGATGGCGTGAATCTTAAGCTTCAGACCTCCGACTTCCGACTCCTCACTCAATCTTCTACCACCTGCAACAGCGAACTCAATCCAAACTCCCGATGAATTTGCTGACACCAGCGATTCAGGCGTTCAGTAGTGAGCTCTTCCTGCTGATCTTCATCCAGGGCCAAACCGACAAACTTGCCTTCACCCGGAATCTCGGCCTTTGACGCTTCATAGTCGTAACCTTCGGTGGGCCAGTGGCCGACGACGCTTGCACAGGACTTGATCACTACGTCGTGCAACATCCCCATGGCGTCAAGAAAATAATCACCATAACCAAACTGGTCACCCAGGCCAACAAAAGCCACCGTTTTGCCCGAAAAGTCCACTTGCTCCAGGTCTGGCCAAAACTCTTCCCAGTCCGATTGAATCTGACCAAAGTCCCAGGTGGGAATACCCAATATCAACTTGTCATAATCCAGAAAATCCAGCTGCGTAACATCGCCGATATCGTGAACCGCCACTACCTCTTCCCCCAAACGGGCGACAATACGCTGGGCAATGGATTCTGTATTGCCGTCATCACTGCCAAAAAAAAGACCAATTTTTTCCACTGCGCTTTTCTCTACACCTTTTATACAGACCGTTAAATTGATGGGCGCAGATTCTCCCAGTTCAACGCCTTGCCTGCAAGAAAAGCCCGCAAGAAAAGCCTGCAACCAAAAGCCGGTAACAAAAACGCCAGCATATTTGCTGGCGTTTTTGGCTGGATGTCGGACGTCCGTCGTCCGACCCACAACAATCACTCTTGCAACGCTTGCTCCGGCTCAACAAAATCCATGCCGTGCGCGCTGGCCACCGCCTCATACGTCACCATGCCCTTGTGAACATTGAGACCTGCCAACAGATGCCTGTCTTCCAGCAGTGCCTGTTTGGCACCCTTGTTGGCCAGTGCAATGGCGTAAGGCAGAGTCACGTTGTTGAGCGCCATTGTTGAGGTCCGCGCAACACCGCCGGGCATATTGGCAACACAATAATGCACTACGCCATCAATGACATAAGTCGGGTCCTGGTGAGTAGTCGGCCTGGAAGTTTCGAAACAACCGCCCTGGTCAATGGCGACATCCACCAGAACCGAACCGTCCTTCATGCGACCGATAATATCGCGGGTCAACAGACGCGGTGCAGATGCCCCGGGAATCAGTACCGCTCCCACCACCAGATCGGCTTCAAGAGCGTACTCTTCCACCGCCGCTGCAGTGGAGTAAACACACTTGACCTTGCCTTCGAACTCTTTGTCCAGCTCACGCAAGCGAGGCACCGAGCGATCGAGAATAGTCACGTCGGCACCCATGCCCAGAGCCATCATCGCGGCATTGGCACCAACCACTCCACCACCGATGACCAAAACTTTGGCTGGCGCTACACCCGGAACACCACCAAGCAATACACCCTGCCCGCCCTGGGCTTTTTCCAGGTGATGTGCACCGGCCTGGATAGACATGCGGCCGGCAACTTCACTCATCGGGGCCAGTAGCGGCAATCCACCGAGGTCGTCGGTAACCGTCTCGTAGGCAATACATACAGCCCGAGACTTGATCAGCAATTCGGTTTGGCGCAAATCCGGAGCCAAATGCAGGTAGGTAAACAGTAACTGCCCGTCACGCAACATTTCGCATTCGTTGGGCTGTGGCTCCTTTACCTTGACAATCATGTCTGCCCGCTCAAAAATTTGCTGCGGAGTATCGACAATCTCGGCACCTGCCGCCACGTACTGCTCATTATCAAAGCCAATAGCCGCACCGCCGTTATTTTCCACCAGTACCTGGTGACCATTGGCAACCAGTTCCTTGGCCGACGCCGGGGTCAGGCCAATGCGGTATTCGTGGTTTTTGATCTCTTTGGGTACACCAATCAACATTCGGGTTTTCTCCTGCTCTTCGGCTCCGGGAGCCACTTTGAATTTTCGAAAATTATAGGCAATTTACACAAAATTGTTTGATTATTTGGTGAGATTATCAGAAAATTTTCCTGTTTATTGAATAATTACAGGAAATTATATGAAGAAGCGCGCCAAGGAACTAAGCAAGATCGACCGCAACATTCTCAGGCTGCTGCAAAAAGATGGCCGCATGAGCTACACAGATCTGGCCCGGCAAGTCGGCTTGTCGGTCACGCCCTGCATTGATCGCGTAAAGCGCCTGGAAAAAGACGGGGTGATCAATGGCTACACCGCTCTGATCAATCCTGAATTTCTGGATGCTGCTCTGGTGGTATTTGTACAAATACGCCTGAACCGCACATCGCAGGAAAAATTTGCGGCTTTTCGTGAAGCGGCAGTCTCTTTACCAGAGGTGCAAGAGTGTTATCTGGTCACCGGCAATTTCGACTATCTGATCAAGGCTCGCGTTGCCGACATGAGTGAATACCGGGAATTCCTGGGCAATACCCTGCTACAGTTACCGGGCGTGCAAGAATCCACCAGCTATGTAGTGATGGAGCAACTGAAAGAAACTCTGGAAGTTCCTGTGCATTACTATCGTTAGGATAAATATTGGTCGCATGTCAAACATCAACCAAAAACCCGCCGAAACGGGTTTTTGAGGGAAAAGTGCCGAGATGTCCAGCGTCTAATCAATCTCTTTCGGATACACATCCCAGGATACACCAGCCATATCTTCCAGACAGCGGACCACCTGACAACTGTAGCCAAACTCATTGTCGTACCAGCAGTACAGTACCACGCTGTCACCGGACACAATTGTAGCCTTGGCATCGAATACACAGGCATGACGCGAACCGACAAAATCACTGGAAACAACTTCCGGCGACTCAGTGTAGTCAATTTGCTGCTGCAACCTGGAGTGCAGCGCCACATCACGCATATGCTCGTTCAACTCCGTGACAGTGGTTGGTTGCCCCAGCTTCAGGTTGAGAATCGCCATGGAAACGTTCGGCGTTGGCACCCGGATAGCATTGCCTGTCAGCTTGCCTTCAAGTTCTGGCAAGGCCTTGGCAACTGCCTTGGCGGCCCCGGTTTCGGTGATAACCATATTAAGTGGCGCGCTGCGACC
>JBNKFQ010000054.1:0-7307 GCA_050289385.1 Porticoccaceae bacterium
TGAATAAAAAGCAGGGAACCCCCGCGTAATATTACGCGGGGGTTCCCTGCTTTTTATTCAGAAATTTGTACCTACCTTTATGCCAATGGTACGTGGTCGAGGGCGGGAGCCCACACCAATAGCCTCGAGTGGATCTTGAATTCCATTTTCGTCAAGCAGATTTTGACCAAAAATTTGTACATTCCAACTGGATAACTCTATACCCAAGCGGGCATTGAGCAATTCGATCCTATCAGATTTAAAGAAAACCGGTATGGACCTGTCCGTGAGTTGAGAGGGGGATATTCTGTTGTAATCAATGCGCAGAAATCCGGGAGAAGAGTCGGTCCAGTTGAACTCGTATACACCCGATGCTGACAGTGAATAATCGTTAACAAAGTCAACCGGGTCGCCAGCAAATTGGGTGGTTGCGCCTGGTGCCACGGCAGTAAGCTTGGCATCAGTATAATTACCGTTTGCCAACAATGTAAATTGCGCACCGATAGCCAGTTCCAGAGATATATCAATGCCTTTTATTTCTGCATCGCCCGCGTTGGTGAGTATGCCGGTAACCCCGTCAGATCCAAGGCGAAATGTTTGTATGTCCTTGTAGTCACTAAAAAATAGTGCGATGTCACCGTTTAGCTGACCATCGAGCAACGCTCCCTTAATACCAACTTCATAAGATCTTACGTTTTCCGGGCCAAAACTCGCCTCCGCACCGATGCCGCCGCCAAAACCACCACTGCGGAAACCTTCAGCAGCATTCGCATACAGATTTACCTCATCGGTCAATCTGTAGGATAAATACAGACGAGGATCAACTGAAGTAAATGTGTCCGACTGCCCCAGACTGTCCCGGTCATCGGAAAAATAACGCAAGCCCACACCAACTTCCAGGCGATCGTTCAAGCGATAGCTTGTGTCTCCAAATACAGCCCAGGATTTTGACTGATTGTCTGTCGGTAGCGGAATGGTAAACAAATACTCATTGTTATCGGCCAAGTCGACATTTAACAAGCGGTCAAGAGATTCGTCCCGGTAAAAAACACCCGCGACCCAACCCAGATCTGCGTCACCGGAAGAGCTCAGGCGAACTTCCTGTGAAAAAACTTCTGTATCAATAGTGTCTCTGTTGAATGATTCGGTGCTTGGCGGCAATTCCAGTGAGATGCCACCGGTTTTCTTTTCGGTATTCATGTAACTGCTGGCGCTCAACAATTGCACAGTGTCAAAGTCGTAGGTGACGGTGATATTGAACAGGTCGTAATTGTCTACAAAATATTCTTGCGCATCGGGATCAAATCCAAAATAGACATTGTGGTTTTGATCGGCACCAGCAGTTATGCCATTGCCGTCATTGCGGTGCACAACATAAGTTGCTTTTATATCCATTGCATCGCTTGGCTGCCATAACATTTTTGCGCGCAGATTCTTCAAGTCCTGATCGTTGATATCTTTGCGGCCGGCGGCGGGCTGATCGATCCAGCCATCAATATTGCCGATGGTGCCAGAGATGCGCAGGCCCAATACATTGTCGATTACAGGAATATTTAAGATACCATTAACTTCCTGACTAAATCCCCCATGTTTGGTGTTGTATAACGACACATTCCCATTTCCTGATATTTCATTGAGATCCGGATCGCGGGTAATAAGGCGCAAGGTACCGCCAGCAGACCCTTCGCCATAGAGAGTACCCTGTGGGCCACGTAGAACTTCCACGCGCTCCAGGTCCAGCAGACGCAAGTCGAGTTGTGCCAGCGAAGTAACTGTGACTGGCATTTCGTCCAGATAAATGCCAACCAGCGAGGTCAGGCTGTTGCCGTTGGCCGCACCACGCATAAATATTCGTGTTTGGCCGGGGCCGGATTCTACTACCGTCAAGCTGGGAACGGTGGCGCCAAGCTCCAGTAGCCCATCAATTCCTGACTGATCCAGATCATCCTGTGACAGCGCACTAATACTCATGGGTACATCACTGAGTTTTTGCTGGCGCTTTTGTGCGGTTACAATGATTTCGTCTATGGCTGACTCTTTTTCTCTATTGATTTTTTTCGTACTGTCATTAGAGGTTTGAGGATCGTAATTGATTTTTTTGATCAGGTACGTCATTTGGTCGGTTTGTTCAAATACAAGGCCAGTACCCTGTAGCAATTTTTGCAAGGCGGCATTGGTGTTCATGGTGGCATTGATAGCCATTGAGTTGAGTCCGTTTACCAGTTCGTTGTCAAAAAATATTTGTACATCGGCCTGTTTGGAGAACTTCAGTAGCGCCTGATTCAATGTTTGCGAAGAAATGGAAAAGGGTTTGTTGGGCTCATTTGCCAATGCTGGTGCAGCTATGCTTATTGTGATAGATGCTGCAATGGTCATGAAGTAATGTGTAAATCGTCTGGTTTTTTTCATGGAGTTTCCTCGTCAATCGTTGTGCCCGATTTTATGTTCGGGTTTTCGCATTACTGAGACGACGTTTTTGTTATTTGCCCCCATACGACTTGTGGTCAATGATAATTTTTTGCCAATACGATAACACCGGGTTTTTTGACAATTTCAACATCCAGGCCATGTTCAATTGCAGTCAGCAGGGAATTGATGTTGTTTATGGCAAAGGCACCACCAAATTTTCGATGATTTAATTCGCTGTTTGCGATAACAATTTTTTGCGGTATGTAGTATTGAATTTCATTAATGATTTCTTCCAGTGTCGAATTGTTGAACACCAGTTTCCCTTGTCGCCAGGAAACGGTTTTTGTCAAATCATCCTCATTTAGCAACCTTGTCTCGCTCAACTGGTTGTAATCGTAAAATATCTGGCTGCCTTTACCGAGAGTGCGGGAGGGTTTGTCGTTGCCAGGTGTTGCGGTGGTTGCATCCGGGTCTACTTCGACCTTGCCATCCAGTACCGTAACCCTGATCTGCATGCCTCTGTTATGAATGTTGAAGGCGGTGCCCAGGGCAGTTACATAACTATTTTTTGCGGCCACCACAAAAGGGCGGTTGGCATCTTTGGCGACCACAAAGTAAGCTTCACCATGTTTCAAGTGCAAACGGCGGGCAGAGTCGGATATTACGGCGGTTAATTCGGAGTCGCTATTCAGCATGACACTGGAGCCATCTTCCAGCATAACTGTCTGTTGTTCTCCAATTGCTGTTTTGTAGGTGGTGGTTTGTTCCTGATTGTCCCATGGAGCAATCAGTATTGTTACAACAGCCATCAAACTAACTACCAGGACAGCGGCAATCGAGGCTATACGCTGGTATACCCTAAGGCGGCTGCGGTGGTGTTCTGTGCGCCGCGCCATTTCTGCACACTCAGCCAACACTTCTTCCAGACCCTGAGTGAACACCCGATTCGATTCGGTACCTGTTTTACCGAGAATAGCCATTTCGTCGTTCAAGTAACCCATATCTTGCCAGGCTGCTTGATGGTCATCACTGATATTAAGCCAGCGCTGAAAGTCTTCGCGTTCACGCTGGCTAATATCCTGTGCGTTCAGGCGGGCCACCCAGGCTGCCGCTTCTGTTCTTATGGTATGGGACACATGCATGTCATTGTTCATGTGATGTCCTCCGGTTTATTGCCGTT
This sequence comes from Porticoccaceae bacterium, assembly GCA_050289385.1. Classification (GTDB taxonomy): domain Bacteria; phylum Pseudomonadota; class Gammaproteobacteria; order Pseudomonadales; family Porticoccaceae; genus JBNKFQ01. Next base: position 3,569 of record JBNKFQ010000054.1, read on the forward strand.
TTTCTGTATCGATATCGGTGTTACCGAGTTCTTCTCAGATAGCACTGAATGGTCTTGCAAACGTCCTTCCAGTGAGCGCAGATAATCGGAGCATTGCAACATTCCTCTGGCGATATGCTTTTCTACGGTGCTCGCAGAGATGCCCATCGAACGGGCAACTTCGGTATAGGTCAAATTAAGAAATTTGTGTAACACAACGGCGTTGCGGGTTTGAAATGGCAAGCGTGCGATGGCTTTGCACAGGCTTTGGTATTCTTGCCGGGCGGCGGTGATCTTTTCGGGGGAGGGCAAACCGCTTTCGACATCCATTAGGGTGATATCATCGAAGCTGATTTTTCCTTCCTGCTCTGCGGGGCCGCGCCGGTCTTTGCGTACCCGGTCCTTGAACAGATTGTCGGCGATGCGCAGCAGGTAGGCCCTGGGGTTGCCGGTTTGTTCCCAGTCGGTATTGCCCATGGCGCGCAGAAATGTTTCTTGCACCATATCTTCAACATCTTCACGACGAAACAGGCGTTTACGCAAAAAACGTGTTACATCTTTGCGGTGGGCGTGAAACAGGGTAGAAATTACATTGTTGCGGCTGTCAATCATCTGGATGTCATCTAACTAACTGTTTTTTAAGTACATAATTTCGGATGCCAAGTGCTGGCAAACAAGTCATTCCCGAAATTCGGGGGCAATCCATCTGGTAGAGACGACGGATTTTGGAATTACCTCCACAAGATTTTAGACAAAACCCGGTTTTGACGATTTTTTCCTCTCAGGCCAGTGAATTTGGCTATTCCGTGTTTTGGTGTAATTTCTTGCTCCCCGTCGTTCAAGCTTATAGATATGAGATAAACCGCAAACAGCCGATAACCGGAAAAGTGTACTGCGATGTCCGACAATGCCAGAGTGGTGCCTTTTCGGCCACCAAAATCAGACAAACTTTGTGCGCCGGGTGTTTGAACAACACCACGAGGCGCTGCTGCGCTCTATTCAGCGTATGAGGCTGGATGAACAAAAGATCCATGACAGCCATAAGAAATCGGTAACCTGGATAATCAGCTATCAAAGAGAAATACGGTTTCCATAAATAGTGAAATGTATTGGATTGTGCCGCCTCCCAAGCGGAGGGCACGGTGTGTTATCGCCGACTATAGACGCCTGGGGCTCAAAATCCTTGCACTCGAATAGTGTTTTTCATCTCTGTTTAAGCAAGCGCTTAACCCGAGCCGACTTGGGTCGACTCCATAGAAACGTCATAATCGCCCTGATAATTTGGCCAAATAGCCAATTTCCAGCAAAAATTAGGGTAGTTGCACCACTCATGCGTGGTCTTTACAGGCGGAACTGACAGGACCGTTGGTATTGAAATTAATCCGGCAGACTAATGTGATCAAGCTCCCGGGCGGTGAGCGGGAAACCAGAGAGCAGTTGCTCGAACGGCTGTTTAACGAACACAGTTCGGCGCTGCGAGGCTTTCTAAGCGTGCGCCTGGGCATAGTCGAGGACCTGGACGATATCGTTCAGGAGGTTTTCGTGCGACTTGCCGACCTTGATAACCTGCAGCAACGACTGCCCCCCGGTGGAGCCAGAAATCGTTCATTTCTGTTCAAAACCGCCAACAACTATGTCCGCGACCTGGAGCGGCGCAGGTCGGTGCGTCGTAAATACGCAGAGCAACAGGCAGCCCAGGGTGAAGAGTGGGAGCTGGCCGATATTACGCCGGAATCGCAAGCGGCAGCCGAACAGCAAGTTGAGTATTTGAAATCAGTAGTGTTGACCCTCAAGCCCAAATGTCGCGATGCCTTTATCCTCAACCGCTTTATGGACAAAAGCTACCCGGAGGTCGCCGCTGTGATGGGACTGTCTGTCAAGCAGGTCGAAAAGTATCTGCAACAGGCCTTGCTGCTCATACGAGAGGCGGCGGCGCTTGAGAGGAACAAGGCGGTGTCGCAGTCCAAAGGAGGCGAATAGTTATGGCTACTGTTTTTGGCAGATCGGAAACCCCCAGGCGTCGGAAGGTCACCAGATTGGTCAGCAGTGATATTGTGCGTCTTTTTTCTGGTCGCCTGGCGGAATCAGATCGCCAGCGAATACTCGATGTGCGGCAAAATTCCAGGGACTATGATCAGGATTTTCTTGATACTGTCGAGGCACTGGCAGATATGGAAGTATTGGCCAAAGATGCCGATATTCTCGCGGTTATGGACAAATACCAGTCGGAACCAACAGAGCTTCGGCGAATAGCATTGAAGCCAATCCTTGCTATTGCCGCCACAGTGTTGTTGGCTGTGACTGTCGTATTTATTTCACCGTTCCAGGCTGATCAGCGTGACGGCATAGCGTCGCGCTACTCAACTCGCATTGGGGAACAGAAAACGATAACTCTGGAAGACGGTAGCCTGATTGCCCTCAATACAGGTACCCAGTTATGGGTTGAGTTGTCTGATGGTAGACGCCGGGTGGTGCTGGAACGTGGCGAAGCCTGGTTTGATGTGGCTGCAGACCCGTCCCGGCCATTTACTATAGATTTGGGAATGAGGTCGGTAAGTGTGCTGGGTACGAAATTCAATATTTTGAAATCCCCCGGCCAGTTCACACTGGCGGTAGTTGAGGGCATGGTGGCCATTCATCGCGATGAGGAGACGGTGTCGTCATCCGCTCCGGCCGCGGAAGTGGCTACTGGCGACAGAGTGCAATTACGTGCCGGAATACAACACCGAATACCGGCAGGTATGGCAACGGAATTCGATGCGTCCAGCCAGCAGCTCGTAGCTTGGCGGCCAAGCCATATAGATCGGGTCGGGCAATGGCGTAGCGGTGTTATTCGCTATGACGAAGAGCCGCTGTCAAAAGTTATTCAGGAACTCAACCGTTATTCGGCAAAGAAAATTTTAATTGAAGACAGTGCGATTATGGATATGGAGGTCTATGCTGCTATTCGGATTGACCGAATCGATATGGCGTTATCAGTATTGGAAAATTCATTGCCTGTCAAAGTGACGCAACATTTTGATCGTATTGTGATATCGGCGCGTTGAAATTGACTATTGGCGCTTGGCCCATTCAATCAACAATTACAAGATGATTAATTTTTATTGATAAAAAATAATCAAAAAATTCTGTAAATAATTAGGGTAGTTCGCTTGTTAGTGCGTGGTCTTTGCAAGGGAATTCTTTAATCTGGTCTATTGCAAGGGATTTGCTATTGATGCAAAGCGGACTAACAAGCCAAGAGGTGGAAAATGTATCAAGGTGGAGAGAGATTTTACCAAAAACGTGTGCTAGCCAGTTTTGTAGCTGGTTGCACGCTGGGGCTTTCTGCAGGACTCTGTGCGGATGGTCAAGCCATTAACTTAAGTATTAAAACCAGTAAAGCTGGCCCGGCGTTAATGGAACTGAGTCAACAAAGCGGTGTGCAAATTATTATTCCAAAAGAATTGGGCGCGCGCTTTCAATTGTCGCCAGTTCAGGGCGACTATACCGTTCAGGCGGCACTCGACACGATGTTGCAAAATTCTGGTTTGGTTTATGAGTTTTTATCTGACGAATCAGTTGTGATAAAGGAAGGTGGTCCTTCAAAAGGAAATAATCCTTCGAAAGTTGAACGGCGAATTAAAATAGAAATGGAGGAAATTACAGTAACTGCAACAAAAAGGGAAACCAGATTGCAAGACACCGCAATGTCCATCTCTGCATTGGGCGCTGACACGATCGATAAACGAGGCCTGACTAGCATGGGCGACTACCTCAG
>JBNKFQ010000055.1:0-21275 GCA_050289385.1 Porticoccaceae bacterium
GGTGCGGCTTTACTTGCCCGCAAACCGTGTGGACCATGCTGTTCATGTGGGCAGAACATTTTTGGGAGGGCGATCGCAACCAGCGAATTAAACTGGATCGTGCCCCCTGGACGTTTAATAAAATTGTCCGGAAAACGGGCAAGCAGACAACCTGGGCACTAATTGCACTGGCTACCGGCCTTACTTTTGTCGGGTACTTTAACCCTGTGCGCGAGCTTGTACCGTCGCTTTTTACCTTTGACTCGCCGTTATCCGTGGCATTCTGGGTGCTGTTTTTTACCGGTGCGACCTATATGAATGCCGGCTTTATGCGCGAACAAGTGTGTAAATACATGTGCCCGTACGCACGCTTTCAATCTGCCATGTTCGACTCAGACACCCTGATTGTGTCATACGATGAAAAACGCGGAGAAATTCGGGGACCAAGGAAGAAAGGTGATGATTATCGGGCAACAGGGCTTGGTGATTGTGTCGACTGTACCCTGTGTGTGCAAGTATGTCCGGTGGGTATCGATATTCGCGACGGTTTACAGTATGAGTGTATTAGTTGTGGATTGTGTGTCGATGCCTGTAATCTGGTGATGGACAAAATGGAGTACGACCGTGGCCTGATCAGTTTTACCACAGAAAACATGCTGAAAACGGGTACCACTCGAATATTGCGGCCGCGCCTGATCGGCTATGTCCTTGCCGTGGTTGCGATGTCCAGCGCTTTTCTATACACCATGGCTGCAAGAATTCCACTGGAGATTGATGTCGAGCGGGATCGTGGCACGTTATTTAGAGAAACCTCGGAAGGTTACATCGAGAATACCTATATTCTGAAAATCAGCAATATGGACACCCGTGACCACGGCTACCGGATTGATGTAAATGCCGGATATGATTTTATTTTCAAGGGAGAGCGCGAGGTTGTGGTAGCAGAAGGCGAAGTGTTTAGCGCGCTGGTGCGTTTGCAGATTGATCCCGGGCAGCTGCACACATCTCACAGCGATGTGGAATTCGTTGTGGAAGCGCTGGATAGCGCCAAAATAGTTGATCGCGAAGACAGCCGGTTTATCGGGCCCGGTATGAGGTGATTTTTTTGGTTGGGAATTAACGACCGTCGCACGTCGGTAGTCGCACGTCGCACGCAAAAAGCAAAACCAGACTTGTGCCGCTAACCGTTTTAAGCATATGACGTGCGATTACCGACGTGCGACCAATAATGTTATGGCATTATCATTGCGTACGATATGTATCATCAGGGTCAGATGTTTTGCTACGGCACAGATTGAGGCAAGCGAATTTTGAACAGCATAACAGACACCAAACCGTGGTTCCGGCAGTTCTGGGTATGGCTGGTTATCGCCATTCCAGTGGTGTCTGTGGTGTCGGGCCTGGCGCTGGTGTTTATCGCCGTAGACCGTTCCGATGACCTGGTGGCAGACAATTATTATCGCGAAGGCAAGGCCATCAACCAGGTGCTGGACCAGGATACGCGAGCCCGCGAACTGCAAATGCAGGCGGCGCTGACCTTTAATGTTGCCAGCGATGAAATTCGCGTCAGCCTGGCGGGCCGGGGTGAGTTGCCGGACCGCTTGCAGTTGCAATTGTTGCATCCGGTAGAAGCCGATCGCGATATTACCGTGTTGCTGGAGTCGGTTGCCCCAGGCAGCTATCGCGCCAGCTTTACCCGGGCACTGCGTTACCGTTATTACCTGCGCTTGCTGCCAGAGACAAACCGCGACTGGCGTTTGCAGGGCAGCATTGATTTCGAGCTTTCCCATGATACGGTGTTGCCACAAGGCGCCATGTCACCTGAACCTGAAACTGTGCAATGAAGCAAACGCTGTGTTTCCACTGCAACTTGCCGGTGCCGGCAGACTTTGATGCGAGTGTGGTAATCGACGGACAGCAACAGCCCATGTGTTGTCCCGGTTGCCAGGCCGCGGCCAGTGCCATTGTGGAGGGCGGTCTGGCCAAATTTTACCATTACCGTTTCGGCACACAGCAACTCCCGAATATCAGTGATCGCAACGATTCCGATGCCTTCTCGGCTTACGACTTGCCCGGTGTCCAAGAGGAATTTGTGTACAACGTTGACGCGGATACCGAAGGTACAGCGAGTGGGCTTTCGGGGGCGGAATTGCTGGTGGAAGGCATCACTTGCGCCGCCTGCGCCTGGTTGATTGAGCATCATCTGGGCAGAATCCCGGGGGTGCAGACGGTAGCCGTAAACGTTACCAATCACCGCTGCCGTATTGAGTGGGACAGCCAGAAGGTGGCGTTGAGCCGTCTTCTGCGCGAACTGACACGTATTGGCTACCGCTGTCGGCCCGCCAGTGACGACGCTGTACGCGAGCAGCGCGCTCGCGAAAATCGGCGGGCGCTGCAACGTCTGGGTGTCGCCGGTATTGGCATGATGCAGGCCGGGTTACTGGCGGTGGCTTTGTATGCCGGCGCCTTTGATGATATGGAGCTGCAGTGGCGCCAATTCCTGCGCTGGGTCAGTTTGCTTGTGGCCACACCGGTGGTTCTGTTTTCGGCAGCGCCGTTCTTCGCCGCCGCCTGGCGCAGCCTGAAAAGTGGCCACCTGGTGATGGATGTGCCGGTTTCCCTGGCTATCGGCCTGGCCTATTCAGCCAGTGCCTGGGCCACGATTTCCGGCGCAGGTGAAGTCTATTTTGATTCGGTGTCCATGTTTACCTTCTTTCTGCTGTCGGGGCGGTATCTGGAGATGCGCGTGCGCCACCGCAATGAATTGCAAATGGAGGGACTGGGGCAATTACTGCCGCCAGTGGCGACGCGGGTTGATCGTGGGCAGCCAGGCAAACAAGCGTCTGAAGTCCAGGTGCCGGTAAAGGCCCTGCGGGCAGGAAACCTGGTGCGGGTGGCGCAGGGCGAGGTGATTCCCTGTGATGGCACGGTGCGCGATGGAACCAGTCATGTGATTGAGGCTGTGTTGACGGGGGAGCAAAACCCGATTGGCAAATCGCCGGGCTCAAAGCTGAGTGCCGGTACTGTAAACACGGAAAACCCTCTGTTGATTGAGGTCAGTGCCGTGGGTTCTGACACGCGCTTGTCGGCAATTTTAAGGCTGGTGGAACGAGCGCAGATGGAAAAGCCTCGTCAAGTGGTGATGGCGGATCGGCTGGCGGCGTATTTTGTCGGCCTGGTGTTGCTGCTGGCGACGGGCGTCTATCTGTTCTGGTGGCAGATCGAACCGTCCCGTGCCCTGTGGGTAACACTATCGGTGCTGGTGGTCACCTGCCCCTGCGCACTGTCTCTGGCGACACCGGCGGCCCTGGCCGTTGCCACTCGGCAAATTCGGCAGCTCGGCTTGCTGGTGGGGCGTGGCCATGTTCTTGACGCGCTGCGGCAGGCTGATCGAGTGGTGTTCGACAAGACCGGTACGTTGACCACCGGACACATGGCAATCGCGCGGGTTTTTGGTTACGGCGAGGTTTCGGAATCGAAGGTACTGGCTATCGCTGCCGCGCTGGAGGTGGATTCGCGCCACCCGATTGCCCGGGCATTTATCGATTGTGGCGCGGAGCAGTGTTTGACCGCGACCGATGTTGATAACCGAACGGGTGCGGGGGTAACGGGTGTTATCGACGGAGTGCGTTACGCCGTAGGCAAATCGTCCTGGATTAACGAATTGTTTGGTCGAGATGCGAAACCGCCACAGCGCTTGATGCCCGGCGAGGTCTGGATTTTGGTCGCGAGCGAACAAGCCCTGCTGGGTTGGGTTGTGTTGCGGGATCAGTTGCGTGAAGATGCGGCAGCTACGGTAGCCGGGCTGGGTGAATTGGGGCTCGAATCAGAAGTTCTCAGCGGTGACCATCCCGAAGCAGCAAGGGCGATAGCTGCGCAAGCGGGAATTGACCGGTGGCAGGGCGGTGTGTCTCCCGAGCAGAAACTGAACCATATACGGAGTTTGCAGGCACAGGGCCATCGCGTGGTAATGGTCGGCGATGGTATTAATGACGTACCGGTATTGAGCGGTGCGAATGTGTCGGTAGCGATGGGCAACGCGGCCGATATCGCACGGATTCACGCCGACAGTATACTGATATCCGGCCATTTGCAGACACTGGTCGACGCGGTCAGATTTGCGCGTCGAACCGAAACGGTGATTCGACAAAACCTCGCCTGGGCGCTGATTTATAATGCACTGGCGCTGCCGCTGGCGGCAATGGGCCATGTTCCACCCTGGGTGGCAGCGATTGGCATGTCGGCGAGCTCGCTGGCGGTGGTACTCAACGCTCTGCGGCTGCGCCGCAATTCCCGGCGGTCGGCTTTCGGTTCCCGGTCCCGGCTGGCGTGGAACTGAGCACTTATAATCGGGTACTGACAACCGGGTACTGACAACCGGAAACGTCCAATGGAAAGTTTGTATTTGTTAATTCCTTTATCAATCCTGTTTTTGATAGCAGGTGTTGGTATCTGGTTTTGGGCGGTGCGCAGTGGTCAGTACGATGATCTGGATCGCGAGGCCGAGCGGATACTGTTTGATGATGAGCCGGAGGTGTGTCAGGAGGAGGGAAATGACGATGTGCCGGGTAATTGAGTTGGGCGTTCGATGTTCGATGTTGGATGTTCGACGAAAACCTGGATTTTCACGTTGTCTCGCTGGAGATTTGAAATTGATACAAACCTGCTTTCAGCATCGATATCGGGCCTGTCGCGGTGGCTCTTTTTTTGCGTCGAACATCGAATATCGAACGTCGAACATCCAACATCAAGCGCCCTGCAATGTTTGAAACCGCTACCCTCGCCGGGCTCATTGTCATGGGCTTGTCCAGTGGCGCCCATTGTATTGGCATGTGTGGTGGCATAGCGGCGGCTCTCGGTTTTGCGGTGGACCCGAAACTGACTTCAGTCGGCCAGCGTCTGCCGGTACTGATGGCTTATAACGCCGGTCGAATTGCCAGCTATACCATTGCCGGAGCGATTGTGGGGGCTGTTGGACAAGTCGGCAATCTCTATCTGGACCTGATGCCCGTGCTGCGTACGATCGCTGCGGTGATACTGGTTTTGATGGCCCTGTATCTTGCCGACTGGTGGCGTGGGCTCACGGTGCTGGAAAAAGTTGGCATGCGGTTCTGGCGACGCGTGCAGCCACTTGGCAACAGGCTGATGCCCGTGCGCGGGCCGGGCAAGGCGCTGGCGCTGGGAATGGTTTGGGGGTGGTTGCCCTGCGGGCTGGTATACAGCGCGCTGGCAATGGCTGTTACTGCTGGCAACGTGGCGGGCTCTGCGCTGGGCATGTCAGTTTTTGGCCTGTGCACAGTGCCAGCCATGTTGGCAGGTGGTATTTTTTCTGATCAGGTACGGCGTTTTTTGAACAACAGGGCGCTGCGTACTGTATCGGCCCTGTTGCTGATGGGTTTTGCCGTATGGATATTTTGGGCTGGCCCGGGCCACATCTGGTTTGGCGCTCATGTCAGCGAAGCAGGCCATGGCCCGGATTGTCATGGATAACGTCAAGTCATTGACATCCATCAACACCTGAGTTTAGCTTTGGTCCAACAATAGCGAATGTGTCTCAATAAAAATTACAGGAGATGATATGTTCAGCCATATACCGGGCCTGCTGTTTAATCCACGCGAAGAATGGAAAAAAATTGCTCTGCTGTCGGACGAAAAACTGAAACGCCAACTGCCCTATTTTATTGTGATGGCGTTGGTTCCTCCCATTGGTTTTTATTTTGGCACCACGGAAACCGGCTGGACGATAATTGGCGACAACCCCATTCGTCTCACCAAAGCGAGTGCTGTGCCGTTATCCGTTCTGTTCTATTTTGCTCTGGTGGGTTCTGTTTGGGGTATCGGCTGGATGATTCACTGGATGTCCCAGACCTACCGCGCAGACTCTTTTCGCTTTAAAGATATTGTGTTGGTAGGCTTTGCCATGACGCCTGTGTTCATCGCTGGCGTGTTCGGCTTCTGGCCTGTGTTTTGGCTCGATATTCTGATTGCAACCGTGGCTTGCAGTTACACGGTCTATCAACTGTATGTCGCAATTCCGGTGCTGCTGCATGTGCCGGAAGATCGCGGTTTTCTTTATGCCAGTGCCGTAATGATGATTGTGCTGGTTATTGCCGCTGCCATTCTTGGTGCTACGGTTATTTTGTGGGAATACGTGGCGACGCCGGTGTTTGTGGATTAACAGATAAATGAACGCACATCGTTGACAGTTTACAGCTAAAATAAAGGCACAGCTCTGCTGTAAACTTCTTTTCCCGGGGCTTTTCCCCCCCGGGCTCTGTTTTTCAGAGTCTGTTTCCTGGAGTCTGTTTTTTAGAGGTAATGATGCGTTTACTACACACCATGATCCGGGTTGGCGATCTGGAAAAGTCTGTTGAGTTTTATACAAATGTTCTGGGTATGCAGCTATTGCGGCGCAAGGGTTATCCCGAGGGGCGTTTCACCCTGGCTTTTCTCGCCTATGGTCCCGAATCCGAAAATACGGCCCTGGAGCTGACTCATAACTGGGACACCAGTCACTACGACCTGGGCACAGGTTTTGGACACCTGGCGATAGAGGTGGATGATGTTTATGCCGCGTGTGAAGACGTGCGCAGCAAGGGCGGCAAGGTCACCCGTGAAGCTGGCCCGATGAAACACGGCAGTACCATACTGGCCTTCGTGACAGACCCGGACGGTTATCAAATTGAATTACTGAGTCGTTGATAAACCGGCAGCAGGCACCGGGGTGAATTCAATGAAAAAAAAACTTGCCGCTGTTTTTGTAATTTTGGTTGTTGTGGCAGCAGTGCCTCTGATTACCGGTTCAATAGCAAAACAGGCGCTGGTGGACCAATTGTCCCGCATCAATCAGTTGCCTGGTTATGTTGCGGTACTGGATGAGTATCGGCAGGGCTGGTTGGAAGCCAGTGCTGCAATTCGGGTTGGCATCGAAAAAAATGTGTTGCCAGAGGCGGCGCAAAAGCTCCCTTCTTTTTACCGTAAACAACTGAATAAATTAACTGGTGAATTCAGACTGCAGGTCAACATCGCCCACGGTCCGGTGTTTTTTGCAGAGGGTTTTGAACCGGGCTTGATGCGCACACGCGGCACTGTGAACCGGGAAGGCATGCCGAACTCGAAAAAAGGGCGCGAAGATCAGCGTATCAAATCTTTGTTATTTTATGAAACCGTCACCAGCCTGTCGGGTAACACGGTATTTAAAGCCGGCAGCCCCGCTATTGAATTTAGTGATGAGGCCCCTGCGCAGACCCGTATTCGCTTTGGAGGTATGAGCCTGGAAGGCACTTACACGGCGAGCAAAAATGCCATTGCAGCCCGCTTCGAGATGCCAGAGTGGTCAATGAAAGGTCCAGTGGCCAGCGTTGTTTGCGAGCGAATGGTGGCACAGGGCGATGTTGTTGTGGTCAGCCCTGTGGTTCAGTTGGGTGATATCGAAATGCAATGGGGGGGCATTCGCGTATACCAACACCGCGAGCCAGATGCGACGCCAGACAGTCAGATCGGTGATGTCAAACTGTTGCTTCGATCTCGAAAGGACAGTGACGACACCGTTAAAATGCATATTGACGGTTCTGTCGGGGCGGTGGTTGCAACAGACAAAAAAATTGATAATTTACACCTGAAGGCAGATTTTGAACGGATTGGCATTAATGCGCTTGGAGATTATTACAAACAATATCGCAATGCCATGCACCGGGTTGATAGTGCCAAGCACCGGATTGATAGTACCGATAATACTGGTTCGGGAGCGCAACCGTTGTTGGTAAAACCGGGCAACGCCTTTTTGCGATATTCTCCGGCTTTAACAATTTCAGATTTTCGGTTTCGCTACAATGGTAACGCGTTGAATGTGACCGGTCGCGCCAATTTTGACGGTGAAGGCCTGGATGAGAGTGGCGACATGAGTGACTCGACAACATTTTTACAGCGTCTCGCCGTCAATGCAAAAGCTGATATCAGTGAAGGTCTGGCGAGAGAAATCAGCAAGCAATACCTTAGCCGCCAGTGGATGAAAACTCGCATGGCTAAAAGTGTGTCCCGGCGCGCTATTCAAAAAATGGCTGCTCGCCAGGTTGGTACCTTTCTGGAAATACAGACCCAAAAAGGCCGATTGGTAAGAACCGATAGTGGTTACCAGGCCGTATTGTCCACAAACAAGGGGGAGCTGTTGTTGAACGGTAAACCTGCTCCCGAATGGTAAATTCCGGTGCTGTTCCACGATAATACGATGAAGGCATTTTCCTTATTTCATCTCGCTTTTGATCTGAAACTTTTATAGATCAATTTCTTCTTGTCGAATCAATGGCACTGGCACAGCAGGCACTATACTGAAGTGATAGCGTGATTTTGCGCTTGCACAGGAGGTGAGTAATGAGTCTTTCACCGTCACTCAGTAACTATTTGTCTGGCCAGAAAATTCAATACGATATTCTGGAACATTCTCACACAAGCAGTTCAATGGCGACTGCTCGTGCAGCCGATATCGAGCCTGCTGAAATTGCCAAGGCTGTGATTGTAAGATATGGCAGTCACTACACCATGTGTGTGTTGCCCGCGTCACATCAACTGATACTGGAATGGCTGGAGTACGAGCAGCAGTTGCCATACGAACTTGCTGGCGAGGATGAACTGGGCTCTCTGTTTCCTGACTGTGAACCTGGTGCGGTTCCTGGTATGGGGCAGGCCTATCATATGGACGTGATTCTCGATGTCGCACTGCTGGATAAAAAAGATATTTATATCGAAGGTGGCGACCATCAGCATCTGGTTCATATGAGTCGCAACGACTTCCAGGTACTGATGGAAAATGCGTGGCAAGCCGTAATCAGTTGTCCGATCAGTGATGAATTTGAAGATACGATTCATTAACGGCTGCGTACTCATTACCTGACTGTTCCCGAACCAGCACCGCGATATAAGCACCAGACAATTGTCCGGGGTAGCTGCACGTCTGTCGTTGATCCCATTTTTTTGATGTAAAGCATGACCCATCGTATAGTCTCTGGTACTGTAAACCTGGTACGAATAATCAGCAGGGAACAATTAAATGAAACGCTCTGTTATCTGGTGGGTAATTGTTGTTGTTGTGCTGGTGGTTGTGTTTGGTGTGTTGTCGCGACCTTCGCCATTGATGGTGGACGTGGTGAAGGTGGATACTGGACGAGTTGAGAGCACCGTAGCGAACACTCGCGCCGGCACTGTAAAAGCCTGTTTGCGTTCCAAACTCTCGTTGCCAATCGGTGGGCAGATCAACAAGGTTCTGGTAAGCGAAGGTGACCTCGTGACCCAGGGCCAGTTGCTGATGGTACTGTGGAACGAAGATCGGGCTGCCAAACTCGGTCAATCAAAAGCCCTGCTGGTATCTGCTCGCAATGACCGGGAAGGTGTGTGTATCACCGCCAATGCAGATATGCGTGAATCCAATCGGCTGAAGGGGTTGCTGGACAGCAAGCTGGTGTCTGAAGAACTGGCCGATCGCGCTGCTGCCAAAGCTGAAGCCAGTGCTTTTGTGTGCAAGGCGGCAAAATCTCGAGAGCTGGAAGCGCAAGCTGCAATCAAACTGGCCGAGGTGGCGCTTGAACAGACGTATTTGCGCGCACCCTTTGCAGGCAAGGTTGCAGAAGTAACCGGTGAAGTCGGGGAATTTTCCACGCCGTCTCCCATTGGCATTGCAACACCCCCCGCGATTGATTTGCTGACCAGTGACTGCCATTACGTGAGTGCTCCGATTGACGAAGTGGACGCCGCTAATGTGCGCCCGGGCATGGATGTGCGGATAACACTTGATGCTTTTCAAAACCGGAATTTTCCGGGCCGTTTGCGGCGAGTGGCGCCTTATGTTCTGGATCTGGAAAAACAGGCGCGGACCGTTGAGGTGGAAGTGGACTTTGACGATGCATCACTCACCAATCTGGAAATGCTGGCAGGGTACAGTGCTGATGTAGAGATAATTATCGATACTCGCGACAACGTTTTGAAAGTGCCGACAGAACTGATTGTAGATGAAAGTCACGTTATGGTTGTAACCGGTGAAAACCTTCTGAAGCTGCAAAACGTGAAAACCGGCATCAGCAACTGGCGTGATACGGAAATCGTGTCCGGCTTGAACAAAAACGATGAAATTGTCAGTTCGCTTGGCTCTCCTGGTGTTGAGCCTGGCCGCAAGGCTGAGGTAAAACGGGAATGATCGAATTTGTTAACGTCAATAAAACATATATTGTTGGCGATGAGCCACTGCACGCATTGAAAGACGTTTCATTGCAAATTAACGATGGTGAGTATTTATCTGTGATGGGGCCGTCCGGTTCGGGTAAATCGACATTGTTGAATATGGCGGGTTTGCTGGATAGACCGGATAGTGGAGTTTACCTGCTCAATGGTATCGCAACGGAACGCCTGAAAGAGGAAGATCGTGCAGCATTGCGTAGGGAAAATATCGGTTTTATTTTTCAGTCTTTCCACCTTATCAGCCGGCTTACAGCGTTTGAAAATGTTGAATTGCCACTAATGCTTGCGGGAGCCAACATACGTGAACGTCGGATAAAAGTGCGAACGGTGCTGGAGCAAGTTGATTTAACGGATCGCAGTGGACATTTACCCAACCAGCTGTCCGGTGGTCAAATGCAACGTGTGGCTATTGCCAGAGCAATCGTTATGAAACCACGTTTATTGCTGGCCGATGAACCAACAGGTAACCTGGACCTTTCCTCCGGCAGAGACGTCATGTCGGTGCTTGAACAGTTAAACGCTGAGGGTATTACCTTGCTGGTGGTTACCCATGACGAAGCCCTGGGCAGTCGTGCCCGTCGTCGTATCAGAATGGTGGATGGCAGAATTGATACCGATGAGAGTTCCGGGCAAAAGATGAAGGTCAAAACATAAAAGACGACATCGCCTGGAGCGCCAGAATGGGAAAACTGAAAACGCACGTGTTCAAATTCACCCACCGCCTCTTTTCCTGTAAATTGCCTTGCAAATGGTTTTGTAACCCGCCAGGGGGCGTACAGTGAAACTGCACGACAAAATCCAGTTTAATCTGCAGGTGCTTGGTCGCCATCGGGTTCGTACCGCGCTGTTGTTACTGGCGGTGGGGATCGGGGTGGCGTCGGTCATTTTGTTGACAAGCCTGGGTGAGGGTGCGCGCCGCTATGTGGACCGGGAATTTTCGGCGATGGGCAATAACACCCTGATTATTTTTCCGGGTAAAACAGAAACCGTCGGTGGTATGCCGCCAATTTACGGAGCGACTCACCGCGATCTGACATTGGAAGACGCCAGCATGATTGGTCGTATTTCCGGGGTTGAGGATTATGCCCCTATTATTGCCGGCAGTTCTCTTGTGAGTTATGGCAATCGGGCGCGTGAAGTAATCACTATTGGTAGCACGCCAGGCTTTTTCGCTGTGCGTCAACTGGATACCGGGCGCGGCAAGATTTTACCGGAAAGTACTATCACCGAAGCGGTGGCGGTTTGTGTGTTGGGCGCAAAGCTGAAGCGGGAATTATTTGATAACAAACGCGCTATCGGTGAATGGGTACGTATTGGCGATCGGCGATTTCGAGTAATCGGTGTGTTGTCTGAGCGCGGCGAGTCTCTCGGTCTGGATCTGCGAGATATGGTGGTCATTCCGGTGCGATCTGCTGAACAGCTTTATAACAGCCCCGGCCTGTTCCGTCTTATGGTTTCCCTGAAACAGGTGGGCAGTGCCAAATATATAGAAGAGCGTATTCGCGACATCGTAAAGTTGCGCCACGAAGGTGAAGACGACGTTACCATCGTCAGTCAGGATTCCATGCTGGAGGCGTTCAACGGCATTCTTGTTGCTCTGACGCTTACTATTGGTGCTATCGCAAGTATCAGCTTACTGGTGGCCGGCATCCTGATTATGAATATCAGTTTGATATCGGTGAGCCAGCGACGTCAGGAAATCGGGTTGCTTAAAGCGATTGGCGCCAGCAGCGGCCAGGTGCGTGATCTTTTTCTGGGTGAGTCGCTGTTGTTGGTGGGGCTTGGCTGTATCTGTGGCATAGCGTTTGCCACGCTGGTGCTGGAAATCGCCAACCATTTGCTGCCGAGTTTTCCGATGCGGGCTCCATGGTGGTCAATAGTGGCGGCCGTTGTCACGGCCATGTGTTCCGGCTTGCTGTTTTCCTGGTTGCCGTCCAGGCGTGCGGCGAGCCTTGATCCTGTGTTGGCAATGCGGGGGATAATGGAGTGATTTGTTCGATGTTCGATGTTCGATGTTTGACGATGGTTGCGTGCTCATGGAGACACCGCGAACACGGTAGCCAATGTTGTCTGTTTAAACCGAAGCAAGGTGTCATTCTACCCTCTCACTCCGGATGGCTTTATCGTCGAACATCGAACGTCCAAGATCAAACGTTTATCTCATGACTCTCCGTGACGCCCTCATCTGGATCTGGCGCGCAGTGTGGATGCACCGTGGCCGGTCACTGTTGACGGTAAGTGGTTTTGCGATTGGCATTGCTGCCATGGTATTGCTGAGTTCCTTTGGTGAAGGCCTGCGCCTGTACGTCATGAACGAGTTTACCCAATTTGGCAGCCATATTGTGTCGGTCAATCCTGGTCGCAGTTCCACCCTGGGGGTCGAGGCGATACTGAAAACCACACGGCCGTTGACTCTGGAAGATGCCATTGCGCTGAAACGTTTAACCGGAGTGGAAGATGTGGTGCCCTCCGTGGTTGGGCAATTGCCAGCAGAAGCGAACAACCGTATTCGCACCACCGATATTTACGGTGTGGGTGCTGCAGCCGTGCAAGCCTATAAACTGGAAATCGCGCAGGGCACGTTTCTGCCTGACGAAGAACTGGAACAGGCCCGCTCTTTTGCCGTGCTGGGCAGCGATATCAAGCGCGAACTGTTTGGCAACCAGAACCCGCTGGGCAGTTATATCCACATTGGCGGCAGTCGCTTTCGAGTGGTTGGGGTGTTGGCAGACAAGGGGCAGTTTCTCGGTTTCGACCTGAACAAATCGCTGTTTATTCCGGTGGCGCGTGGCTTGCAAATGTTTAACCGCAACAGCTTGATGGAAATTAATGTTCTGTACAATCCATCGGTGTCTTCGAGCACTATTGCCAGCCGCGTAAAAGAGTTGTTAATACGCCGCCATAATTTTGAGGACTTTACCATTACCACCCAGGATCAGATTTTATCCACGCTTGATAATATTCTGAATATTCTTACTTATGCGGGCGGTGGTCTGGGCGCTATTTCATTGCTGGTGGGTGGTGTCGGGATTTTGACAATTTTGATGATCACTGTGGCCGAACGCACCCAGGAGGTTGGTTTGTTACGTGCGTTGGGAGCTACCCGTTTTCAGATTCACAATCTGTTTCTTGGTGAAGCGATATTTTTGGCTCTGGTGGGCGGGGTTATTGGTGTACTCGGTATTGGAGTTTTGCAATTATTGCTGCAACTGATTGTTCCCGGTATACCGATATCCATGAGTCCGGGCATTGTGCTGGCGGCGTTGATTGTCTCCACTCTGATAGGTGTGGTATCCGGCGTGAAGCCGGCGATGAGTGCAACCCGATTAAGTCCGATTGATGCATTGCGAGCGGAATAACAGCTTGTGTGCAGAGCTGCAAAAGCTTGGGTTTGTGGCAAATTGATTTTAATATATGCCCCTGAGGTAAGGGTGTCACCAGGCCTGATATAAATATCACCTGTAACAGGCAATGCAAGAAGGGAAGTTATCATAATATAGAGGGATTAAACATGCGTCGTTACCTGTCTAATGAAAGTTTATTGCAAGTGCCCGCAAAACGAGCAGCGTTCAGTGACAGAACAGCCTATGTGATGGCAGAAATGTCACGACTGGCTTATTTCAAGTTTGAAGGTGGCAATAACCTGGACGAAATTCTCAACGCTGTGCGCGAACTTGTGCCGGAGCAGGACAAGTTTGCCCGGTTGGAAAACCTGATAAAAACCATCACCACGAATTCATCACCTCAGGAAGCCGAAAATATACTGCGGCATATCCTTTCTGAAAAAGGGTTTGAGTTAATAAATACCTGGAATAATGTTGACACGGATGCCCAAGCATTTTTATGCCGTCATTCTCAACAAAAAATTGCAGTTTTGGCATTTAGAGGTACCGAGTCAAATCTCAAGGACATAAAAACGGATGTAACCGCCCGGTTTAAAACCGTGGAGCACGAAGGCGTAATCTTTAAAATTCATGGCGGGTATTACAATCAATTTGAATCGTTGCGAGAAGATATACACGCTGCATTACACAGTGACGAGCTGAAAGAACATCAACTGTTTGTCACCGGTCATTCGCTGGGTGGGGCGCTGGCGATTACCGCGGTAAAGTTTTTGGCCAATAATATTACCGGCGCTTGTTACACGTTTGGCTCGCCACCTGTGGGTACGGGTAACTTTGATTTGGATATCAAAACGCCGATTTATCGCATTGTAAACCATGTTGATATTGTTCCGCGTTTGCCAAATCCAATTCTGGTGTATGTGTTGCGAGGGCTGGGGATTGGGATAGAGTTGGTGTTGACACCGTTTTCGCGTATATATTCCAGACTCACTGTAACAAGCTGGTATAAAAACCTGGAAAAAACTCTGCTGGATGCTCAAAAGTACAGGCAATCGGGTTACGGAAGTTACTTGGTGGGCAATGCGTCCGAATCCAGGCTGCGGTACTCCGTTGGCGTATTTGATCAACTTGTATGGTGGTTTAAGCAATTCAGGAATCTGTTTCGTGGTGAAGTAAAGATTCTGTCCGACCACAGTATTGAATTGTATTCAAAAAAACTGGAGATATGGGCGAAAAACCGGAATTGATGTTTGCGCGGCAACCGGAAAGGCTGACTTGTATATTGGCTTCGACGAGAAAGTGCTCCACAGCCGCAGTGGTTTTTTGTCAATCATTGTGAATGATTGTTGCGAATTTTCCCTGTTTCCCGCAATAGCCACTCCAGAAACAGGCGAACCTTTGGCGTATCGGTATGACTGGGGGGACAGAGAAAATAGTAACCTTCCGGGCGATCCAGCGAGCTGTTAAGCAGGGTAACCAGTTGGCCACTGACCAGTTCACTGCAAACCAGTTGCTCGGGCACCAGGCCCACGCCAATACCAGCCAGGCACGCTTCGATGATCATGTCGTAGTGTTCAAACCTGGCCTGCCATGTCGGTTGCCAGTTTTGCAGGCCGCAAGCAGTGGCCCACTGTTGCCAGACCTGGGGTCGGGTGGTGTGCAGTAACAGCGGCAAGGTTTGTATGTCGGCCGGTGTGGTTACCACGGGAAACCTGGTCAGCAGTGACTGGCTGGCAATCGGTACCAGGCGCTCTTGCCACAGCTTGTGCGTCGCTACACCGCTCCAGCCGCCATCGCCAAAATAGATGGCGGCGTCCAGGCCCAGGCGATCAAAATCGATGTCGGCCAGTGATAACGAAAAGTCTGACGCCACCGTTTTCAATTCCAGAGATATTTCAGGGTGATGTTGCACAAAGGTGTTCAGTTGTGGAATCAACCAGCGGGAGGCCAGCGTGGGCAACACGCCCAACACCAGATTGCCGCCGCGGCCACGATGCTTTAACAGTTCCTCTGTGCCGTGAGACAGCCGATTGAGCACGTCTTCGACCTGCTGTAAATACGCTTGTCCGGCTTGAGTCAGTTGCAGTCGGCGCTTGTGGCGTTGAAACAGGGCGATTTGCAAGCGGCTTTCCAGGTGATTAACGGCCCGGCTTACGGCGCCCGGCGTCACGTTAAGTTCCCGCGCTGCTGCTGTGAAGCTCAGGTGTCGCGCCGCGGCTTCAAAGCTGCGGATGGCATTGAGGGGTGGCAAGTTTCTCATTTTGAGCAAAACTCAATAAATTTGAGAAAAAATCGTTCGAACTGGCAAATTCCACAGTGAAAAATAGTGATTTGGAGATTTTATATGAAAATTTTGCAAAAAAGTAGGGGTGATGAAAGTGGGATTTGACAGCAAAGTTGTATTGGTTACTGGAGCCTCACGGGTGCCTTTCGCGGTGAACCGACGGCGCCAGCTTATGGGGCCACCAAAGCCGGGATCAACGCGCTTGGGCAATCGCTGGCCAAATTTTTCGCGCCCCACGGGGTTTATGTGATGACCATCGCTCCCGGTTTTGTATTGACCGAAAGAACCGCTGACCGTCTGGAAGGTGACGCAGGTCAGGCAATTCGATCCGAGAGCCCATTGAATCGAGCTGCTGAAGTTGCCGAAATTGCCTGGCCGGTTTTGCAGTTGGCTTCGGATGGAGCTGAGTGGTTTACTGGCTGCATACTTGATGCCAACGGTGCGTCTTATTTGCAAAGTTGATTTGTGCTGCTTCGGTGCAAATTATTGTGAACTGGATTACCTCACTGCTTGCGCAAATAAATCGTGCCGCTAATAACAGAAAGATTGACGTCCGCACTGCCATCACCCATGCGTATTTTGAGGCTCTCCGCGCCGGTGTATTTGGTGCTTTGCGATGAATCGTCGGTCAGTGAATTTTCTATGTCGCCGCCGGGGCCGGTTTTGGCGTAGATGCGGGCATTTAACTCACCGATTGCCGTAAAGGTAACGGAGCCGCTGACGCTACTTATTTCGAGGTCGCCATTTGCTGCAACGGAGCTGGCCAGTTCGGAGTCGCCAGACACCGTGGAAAAATGGCCACGCTCCAGCGCACCCTGGTTGCGAACATTGACATCACCGGAGATGCTCTGTGCCTGCAGTTTTTCCGCATTAACTGCCAGATCGATATCTCCTGACACCGATTCCACCGATACTGACCGTCCGGCGCCATGCAACTGAATCTCGCCACTTACGGATTTGATCCGCACACTGTCACCGAGATTGTTTGCTTCGATGTCGCCACTTACGGTATTCAAACCGGCACCACCGGCAATCCCGTCTGCCATCAAATCTGCGGAAACCGCTGCCACCTCCAGATTGTTGCCACGAGGGACACGGATAGTCAGGTCACCGCCTTCTCCGGGCTCGAAAAAGTTATTATCAACGCGGTCTTTAATCCGGATAGTGTTGCCACTGCGTTTGAAAATAAATTCTTCGCTGTTGTCATCCCGGGTACCCTGTACGGACACTTTGGATTGGTCCCAGCCCAGAACGGTGACCTTGCCACGAGTTATTTTGACACTGACTGTGCCCGCCGGGTCGGCATCCAGGCTCAGGTCGACAGGCTCGCCCGCCGTTGCCAACGGTGCCAGGACCAATGGTGCCAGGATCAGGGCTGCCAAACCGAGAAAAATTGTCTTCATTATTTACTCCTTAAGTTATCACTGTTTGGTCAATCAGACGCAGTTGCCGACAACCGGGTTTAAATACCAGCTCAAATTGTTGGAAGAAGGGTTGCCTGGGCGCGCCGATAAACATCAATCTGTGTGTTCAGGGTTTGCCTCACCAGCTGTTGTAACACCGGGTCGTCCGGTTGTTTGTCGAGCGCCGTAGCCAGCTCGTTATAGGCCTGTTGAATGATTTGCAAATTGTGCTCAATGGTGGCTGCGGTTTGCGGGTCCATCTTTTTTTTGATGCTCGGCCATTGTGTTCGGTAGGACGCCAGTACCGGTTGATACGGCGTGCCGATCTGCTGCAACAGTTGTTGGGTTGCCGCGGTGGTGTCTTGATGTTGCAATGATGTGTGCCAACTGAACAATGCCGACAGGGCGCTGATCAACAGGCTGGCAGCGACAGCAGTTGGCAACCAGCGTGAACGTGGTCGCCGGTCCAGCTTTTCGGCAATCGCCGGCCAAAGGTCACGTGACGGTTGCAGTTCGTCCGGCAGGGTATCGAGCTGATTTTGCAGCCAGTCAGGCTTTTGCGAATCGCTCATGTCAGCATTCCTCGCAGTAATTTACGGGCTCGGGACAACTGTGCCTTACTGGTGCCAGCGGCCATACCAAGCGCATGAGACGCCTCCTCGTGGCTGTATCCTTCCAAATCTATCAACACAAATACCTGGCGCGCGCGTAATGGCAGTTTGCCAATAGCGGTTTCCAGGTCGATGGTTGCCGCACAGTTTTCGGGGTGGCTGGTTTCGGGAATCTCATCGTGGTCGGCATTGAGCCAGCGCAGCCAACGGCCATTCTTGCGTTGCCAGGAGATAACCGTATTTACCGCTATGCGTTGCAGCCACGTCGAAAATTTGGCGTCGCCGCGAAAACTGCGCAACTGTTGCCAGGCTTTGATAAAGGTGTCCTGGGTGAGGTCTTCGGCCAGACGCTGGTCGTTTAACAGCCGAACGCAAAGCGCGTAGGCGCGCCGGTGATGGCGGCGGTACAAGAGAGCGAACGCAGCCTTGTCGCCGGTTTGGGCGCGAGCGATCACCAGAGCGGTCTCTTCTTCTGTAGCGTCAGCAGTTTCAGCCGCTTGCTGTTGTGGGTCGGGTGCGTCCAGGGCGCGTCTCCGGTTGGTAGCTTGGTACACCTTGGGTATATCTCTTACAGTGTACAGCTATTGACGCAACCAGGAAGGCAGAGGTTTAAACGGTTTTGAAAATTTTTATGCAGCCGGTTTTATCAGATAACGCGGGAAAAACTTTGCCGGGAAGCTCGCTGAAGGTAGGCATCAAAAATCATACAGACAGCGCGAATCAACAGACGCCCATCGGCTGTGACAGCCAGTGAAGCCGTTTGCAGATCGACCAGGCTATCCTGGATCAATGGTCTCAGTGCCATCAACTCATTGGCGAAATAATCGCGAAAACATATATCGAACTTGCTTTCCACGTCACCAAAATCGAGATAAAACTGGCAAATCAGTTGTTTGATTACGTACTGGCGCAGCAGGTCGTCGTGATTGAGGGTTATACCCCTATGCAGTGCAAAAGAGTGGCTGCTGATGGCTTGTGAGTAGGAGTGAATATCCTTGTAGTTTTGCACGTAGACATTGTCAATGGCGCTGATTGCTGATACCCCAAATGCGAACATGTCGCAGTTGCCGTGGGTGGAATATCCCTGGAAATTGCGTTGCAATTCGCCCCTGCGCTGTGCCTGGGCCAGTTCATCATCGGGCCTGGCAAAGTGGTCCATGCCGATAAACACATAGCCAGCGGCGGTCAGTCGTTTGGTCAGGTATTCCAGCATTGCCAGTTTTTGCCCGGCACCGGGCAGCTCGTTTTCGTTGATCTGGCGCTGGGTTTTAAAAAGCCGGGGCAGGTGTGCGTAGTTAAAAACCGACAGTCGGTCGGGCGACAAGTCGATGACTTGCTCAATAGTTTGCTCGATACTGTCCGGAGTTTGTTTGGGCAAGCCATAAATCAGATCCATGCTTACCGAGTGAAAGCCTTCGGCGCGAGCGCGCTCCATCAGTTGTTGCACTTCTTGCACGCTGTTGAAACGATTAACGGCTTGTTGCACGTCGGGGTTGAAATCCTGAACACCCATACTCAGGCGATTAAAACCCAGTTGCCGCAGCAGACTGATGGTGTCTGGTGAGGTGGTGCCCGGGTGAATTTCGATGGCGTATTCGCCGCTGTCGTCGTTGCGCAGCTCAAAGTGTTGGCGAGTGTGGGCCATTAATTCGCGCATTTGTGCGTGGCTGATATAAGTGGGGGTGCCGCCACCCCAGTGCAATTGGTCCACAGGGCGACCGTTTTTTATCAACGCCGCCATATTGGTCATTTCCCTGTAAAGGCTGTTCAGGTAGGGTTGGGCGCGTTTTTTATTGGCAGTAATGACTTTGTTGCAGGCGCAGTAATAACAAACGGTGTCGCAAAACGGAATGTGAACATAGAGCGACAACGGGCGCCCGCTGGAGTTACTGCGAGTTATCGCTGCATGCAGGTCTGTGGTAGTGAAGTTTTCATCAAATTGTGGCGCGGTCGGGTACGAGGTGTATCGGGGGCCAGCAAGATCGTAGCGTTTGATCAGGCTTGTGTTCCACTTGGGGTTATCGACAGCAATCATCAATGTGGTTGTCCAGAAATTGTTGGTCCAGAAATTGAGTCCAGAAATTACCGGGTAAAAGCGTGGCACGACTATACCTTTTGGGCGG
The DNA here is from genome assembly GCA_050289385.1 of Porticoccaceae bacterium. Lineage (GTDB taxonomy): Bacteria > Pseudomonadota > Gammaproteobacteria > Pseudomonadales > Porticoccaceae > JBNKFQ01. Next base: position 19,972 of record JBNKFQ010000055.1, read on the forward strand.
CGAGGCGCGTTTGATATGCGTCAAGTGCAGCTATGCTGGCTCATCAGGAGGTTTCATGTTCGGTTAGGAGGAAAATCGTAGACCTGGCGTCAACAGGGCTTATGCTCCGGGTTCCTGGTGTCAGGGTTTTTATTTGGAGTAAAACTCAATACCTTTGAGCAAAAATCGTTCCAATCGCGTAACGGAATGGTTAAAAATGGGCCTTCAGATAATTTCAGATGTGATTTTAATTTGAGGGTACGCGACCATGCATCCATTTCACCTGGCTATTCCTGTGACAGACCTTACCGCTACACGATGTTTTTATGTCGATATGATGGGTTGCCGCGTCGGCCGCAGTGCTGAAACCTGGATTGATTTCGACTTGTACGGGCACCAACTGTCAACGCATTTGCGTGACGCTGGGCAGTGGATTGCCACCTGCTCAGCGGTCGATGGCTTTCAGGTGCCAGTTCCGCATTTTGGTGTGGTATTAACGCGAGACCAGTGGAACGATCTGGCGCAGCGGCTGGAGCAGCACGGGGTGGAGTTTATTATCAAGCCCTATATTCGGTTTAAAGGCCTGGCGGGGGAGCAGGGTACGCTGTTTATTCGCGATCCATCGGGCAATCATCTGGAATTCAAGTCGTTTGTGGACAATAAAACGATGTTTTCGACAGGTGATTAGATCCTGGAGATATATAAGGACAGCTAAACTCTTCCGTAGAATTAATAATCTGTATTACAAAGCGCAGGAAAAGTAATCCAATTCTGTTTAATCTGCCATTTAAATATGCAAATTAAATAACCGATTTAAATTCAATGGATTAGGAGGCATGCATCAGTATGTTATGGGAAGATTAAGCAGAATCAGCCGCCAGGACCTGCGATTTCCCAAGATAGAGACCGTTCTATTTAATATTGACCAGGTGGCAAGATCGGGTAATATACACGTGTTATCAATATGTTAGGGAAGCGATAAGACATAATGAAAAAGGATGATACACAGGCGCCTTCTGCATTAATGCCAAAATCGCGACTTAATTGAGCTTGGTCTCATCAATGCAGATTATTGAGACTGGTCTACATAATATGCGTTAGGTAAATGCAGATATGAATACTTGTAAGTGTTTTAGTTGTGGTGGTTTGTATCCCGATATGGATGGACCCGTGCACCGATACATGAGTTCGTCACCAGGATGCTGGTCGGTTTACGGTGAGGTGTTAGCTCGCGAATATAGTGACCCTACATATTTTGAAGTTCATCGCTTGACCGTTGATGCCTACGCAGTCCAGCATCCAGGCTCAACAGACCGCCAGAGTAT
>JBNKFQ010000056.1:0-4381 GCA_050289385.1 Porticoccaceae bacterium
CCAGCAATATGGGTGGCTCCCGGCTGGACGCCTTCCTGGTGAAAATCCCGAACCACCTGCTGACCGGGGGTACGGTCACTGACCCGGCCCCGGCGCCGGACCCCACACTCGATCCCACACTCGATCCCACTCTGGACTCAACACAAGACCCTGCGCCAGACCTTGAACCTGTAACAGAGCCTGTCACCGACCCTTTTACAATGCCGTCCCCGTCCGATCTGTTTAATATGTGGTTCTGGTTGTGACTGACTTGAATGCCAGCGGAAATGGTGACAAAAAAAATAGTGACCAATGTGTTCCAAAGTACAGAACTTCTCCAGGTAGGTACTATACTGTCGTTTAAAGTGTGGTGAAGCCAGGAATCAGATCTGGCGCAAGGACAGTGGAATGCAACACGAAGGACGGAGGGAGGCCAGCTGTACTTTCCCGGATGCTCTGGGGAAACCAGCGACCCTTTCGCATCTTCCAGCTCACAAGCAATCCGTTACTCACTACATGGACAGGCCGACCCCATCTAAATCGGGTGGTTTGCCGCGTGCTGTCAGTATCGAATTGCCGGAGGTCGCAGGGATCAGGTGTCAGACATCGGCAGACGGCAGTGCTTATAGCGCCAAAGCGGCGTTAAACAGGCTATACGAATTGCAGGAAGAGGCCGCCAAACGAATTGCTCACAGACTGCACGACGAATCAGCCCAGATGCTGGCGCTGGTTTACCTTGAGCTTGCCGAGATTGCCAGTGATTGCCCGCCTCCTATGGTCAACAAAATTGACCGTGCCCAAAAAAAACTCGATGAAGTCTGCGATCAACTGCGCAATCTTTCTCATGAGCTGCGCCCACTTATACTGGACCAACTGGGTCTCATGCCCGCACTGCAGTTTCTGGCTGATGGCGTGAAAAAACGTTCAGGTCTCAAACTGAGTCTTTCCGGTAGCCTGCCTCGTACTATTCCCCAGCCCATTGAAAATGCTTTGTACAGGGTAGTCCAGGAGGCGTTATCGAATGTTGTCCGCCATGCACAGGCGACTCAGGCTCAGGTTAAGCTTTGGATAGAAGGAGACAAAATTTATTGCACGGTGGGAGATAATGGAATCGGATATAAAACTCCGGATAAAAATTCGGACGGGGTTTATGGTTTGGGCCTTGTCGGGATAAACGAGCGCGTTAGCGCACTGAATGGAGACTGTAAAATCGTGTCCCGTTGGCGTAATGGCATGGAGTTAAATGTGGAAATACCTCTATGACATGCATACGGAGATACGACTATGATTACAAGCTCAAAAAATATTGTTATTGCCGACGACCATTTGATGTTCAGGCAGGCTCTTACGGCATTACTGAATTCAGAAGGGTTCAATGTTGTTGGTGAAGCGGCGAATGGACATGAAGCCGTCCGCCTTGCGAGACAACATCAACCACAGATAGCTGTATTGGACTTTAGCATGCCACTGCTAAATGGCGTTGATGCGGCCCAGGAAATACTAAGACAATCCCCGCAGTCACAGGTGGTGTTGTTGACCATGTATAGTGATGATGTCTATGCACTGGAAGCGTTAAAGGCTGGTATACGGGGTTATGTACTGAAAAATCAGGCGGCTGCTGATCTGGTGAGTGCTATTCGGGAAGTGTCTAACGGAGCTGTTTATTTGAGCCCCGGCATATCCGAGTCTGTTGTCAAGGCCTTGCTGTTAAAACAGGATCAACCAACCGAGTTGTTGACTTGCCGCGAGAGGCAGGTTTTACAGCTAATCGCTGAAGGCAAAACCACGAAAGATATTGCCGAACTTTTGCATCTCAGCGTCAAAACGGCTGAGTCACATCGTTCGCATATTATGCAACGACTGGATATACACAATATTGCTCACTTGGTGCGATATGCTATTCGTCGAGGCATTATTCGGGCGTAAAGGTACCGGCCTCAGGGATTCAGCCACTCGGGTGAGAAGTTGATACGGTAACCCACATTGCGAACGGTAATGATATTAGCCGCTGAAGCACCCAGCTTGTTGCGCAGTCGGCTCATATGCACATCCAGGGTGCGGGATTCAATTTTAATCGCCTGACGGCCCCAGACTCTTTCCAGGAGAGTTTCCCGGGTAAGCACCCGGCCCTTGACCGCCAACAATTCCTGTAGCAGGCGGTATTCTTTTTCAGTGAGATTGATCGGCTCACCAGCCACATACACTGCCCATTGATCGGGAACCATTTCAATGTCGCCAGCCTTGAGAACTTGCTGTAATTGACCTCTTGGCAACCTCCGTTGCAAAGTGGCGATCCTTGCCAGCATTTCTTCCATCCCAAAAGGTTTTACCAGACAATCATCGGCGCCAGCGTCGAGAATTCGCATTCTATCGGAAAAGTCCAGGTGGTCACTCAATACGATTATTTGGGTTTCCGCCAGGCTTTCCTCAGCACGTATGCTTCTGCACAGACGTACACCACCAATTTTGGGCAGCATTCGGTCGATAAGGATAAAATCCGGTTTTTCTTTTTTTGCCAGTCTGACAGCATTCTGGTTGTCATTCGCAACAAAAACCTCAAAGGCTGCTTCCTGCAGGGCGGTTTCAAGAGAAAAGCAGAGCTTCGCGTCATGCACGGCGAGCAATACCCTCTGCGTCAGCTCTCTGGCCACAATGAGTCCAGCTGTGGTGTAGTAAACATAACTGCAATCTTAACCGGCTGTATTCGAGGGAAACAAACGGGTACATACCCGATGATGATAGGGGGAATACCCTATTTTATTCTGTATCTTATACGAGTACTCCGGTCAAACCCGGGAAGTGCAAGCAAACCTCTTGTGTAGTGCCGTAATGTGCCAAGTGATATTGCCGTGTTCAGAGTTCCTGTGGGTGATATGTTGCTCCCATTTCCCTTGAGTGCCGTCTCGGTAAGCTGCTACATCATTCGGCCTTGTCGTAGAAGAAAAATAAATTGACAGGCGTAAGACCCGTGTGGCATATGTGTGACAGCGGAGCCTGGGCGTCTGATGTCTGCGAAAAACATTGAGGTGTGCAAAGTTTGACTGATATGGCAGTTTCACATGAACACTGGATGCAGAAAGCGTTATCGCTGGCTCACCAGGCCGCCATTGCCGAAGAAGTTCCAATTGGCGCTATTGTGGTAAAGGATGGGGAGGTTGTTGGTGAAGGCTACAATTGTCCGATCGTTAGCAAAGACCCTACCGCTCACGCTGAAATTATTGCTATTCGCCGAGCTTGCCAAAAATTAAATAATTATCGGCTGCCGGGCTGCACGCTTTACGTCACTATCGAACCCTGCACAATGTGTGTCGGCGCCATGATTCACGCGCGCATTGGGCAACTTGTGTTTGGTGCACCTGAACCCAGAGCGGGGGCGGTAATTTCTCAGGTGAAATTATTAGATCGTGATCATTACAATCATAAAATAGTATGGGAAGGCGAAGTGCTTGCAGAAAAAAGCAGCGAACTTATTCGCAGATTTTTTCATGAACGTCGCAAAAGCGTGACTTGACACCGGCTATTGGTTTTTAGATTGGATAATTAAAAAAACTGCAGCTATAAATTGATCACTGAATCTCGAAAAGGTAAACCCGGCGAAAGCCGAGGACACAAAGTCACGGAGCTTCACTCTGCCCACACGTTGAAAGGAAACTCTCAATAGACAGGATGTCCCTTCACGGGAAAGGAGAGGCAAGCTGGCCGAACTGCCGAATGATTCCATGGCTCGTTTATTGTGAGCCAAGTGGATCAGTGCGGTAGTTTGATTGTCCGGTAAAATGATCCGGTAAAAGCGATACTCCTGTTTTTACCGAAACTTTGTCGCGATCACCTCGCTACAAGTGTTGCAAAATACCCGTCAAGCTAACCAATAACTGACCCGGTATCGGCCCCGTGCATTTCGCGCCGATACATCGGACGATTGGCTAATCATCGTCCGTGGGGATTGCATTGCCCTGCTTTATTGCATCCTGCAGATAAACAGTATTTTGGCAATGTGTACTACCGGGTAGTACCTAAAACAAAAAATCTTTTGTGAGTCCAATTTTGTTAACGCCTGTGTATTGATTTTTCAGGTGTAGGGAAGGTATGTGCGTGTTGTTTGTGCGGACGAAGCAGATATATCGCGAAAACAAGGTTTTGGATTGTGGATGTGCTGGAGGTTTTTGTGTGGATGCGCAGTTTTTAAAAATGGAAATTAGAGAGTGCTAAAAATGGGACAGGCAGTTTCAGAACAAGTGAGCAAGGTTGCCGATCATCTGTTGATGTTGGGGGTGGCTGTTGCGTTGGCAGGTGGCCTGTTTCACAGGTTTTATGTCAATGATGAAAATAAGGACACACCCTTATATAAACCCTCCGTCTCGCAACAAATCAGCCAACCCGATTCCAGTCATCGCCAGGCAAG
>JBNKFQ010000057.1:0-18055 GCA_050289385.1 Porticoccaceae bacterium
CAGGCAGATCGCCCTGCCGTGGTCGTGGATCTCAACGAGACAGCGGTGCAGGTTCCTGATGGCCGGCTCGTAGTCCTCCTCCCTGACCACGAACTGCATATCGACCTGGCGCATGGACTGGTGCATGGCCTGCACGTCAATATCCTGCTCTGCCAGAGCAGACACCGCTTTGGCCAGAATGCCGGTAACTTGCAAATCGCTGCCTATGGCCGACACGATAGACACTTCAGTTTGATTGATTTCCGCGTCCGGGTAAATTTCCTCCAGTGCTTGCCGAATGCGTTTAACCGTTTTCAGGTTACCGGACAGATAGTGGGTGATGGTGTTAGCGTTGGTATCCTTGGCGATAAGCCGCGCCTTGAAGCGGCTTATCATCGCGAGAATTTCCCGGTCATATTGCTCAACCTGGCCAGCCATATTCTGGTCAAACAGCTCCAATGCGTACACGCCCTTGCAGCCGGCGATAATTTCCACGCAGGGCGTGTCACTGACATAATCCGGTGTAATCAGCGTGCCATTGTGGTTTGGTTCAAAAGTGTTTTTAACCCGCAGTGGAATATTGTTTTGCCGCAAACCCTTGGCCGCTTTTGGGTGAATTGCTTCCATACCCAGATTGGCCAACTGGTCGGCCACATCATAATTGGTGCGGCCAATCGGCACAGCATTGTGTTCACCGACCAGCCTGGGATCTGCGCTGCTCAAATGAAACTCTTTATGAATAACCGCTTCTCTGGCACCGGTCAATACCGCGATTCGGCTAAAAGTCATTTCACTATAGCCACGATTAAAGCTTGCCATTAGTCCGATTTCGCTGTGTGCATAGCCGGTTACGATGGGCAGTTGCTGGCTCAGATCAATATTTTTGAAAGCGGTATTGATGCGTTCATCAAGGGGAATGTGTGTGTCCGAGCGCCACCCGCTCAAGTCTACAAAACAGGTGTTAACACCATCGCGTTGTAACAGTTGCGCCGTGTTCCAGGCGCTGTGTGCTTCGCCGATACTGGCCAGCATTTCCCGAACTGTGTCCAGGTGCTGTTGCAAGGAAAAGTGACCGTGTTTGCAGAGCCGTTGCAAGTCTTGCAGGCATTCTTCGGCGGCGTTCAGACGTTCGTCAATAAACTGGTTGGCTCTCTCCAGAGAGAGATCTTCTCCGAACAAAGCCTGGTTGATGGAGTGTAACCTTTGTCTCAAGCGGCTCAGTGCATTCAGCCAGCTGGCATCGTCCTTGCTGCTGGCAAACAGGCTACATACCCCGGGCTGACCGGATTTTTTATGCTCCAGCAAGTCATCCGTAATTCCACCATAGGCAGATACCACAAAAATACGTTGATAAAGAGTATCTTTTCGAGTCGGTTTGAGCACAATGTTGTCACGTACAGCAGCGTAGTCACTCATCGACGTGCCGCCAATTTTTTCAACACTGTGTCGTTTTTCCTGTCGTTCAAGCGTCACTGGCTTTCCCTGTTTTTTATTTTGCACAATTAACGCACAGCCGTGTTACCGGAACGGCCTGCAACCGGGCAAAAGGAATTTCATTGCCACACTGTTGGCAAAATCCTGCGTCGTCGCTTTCCAGCCATTGAAGGTTGGCTTTAAGGCGCGACAGTTCCCTTTTTTCGTTTTCTGTAACCTGTGAGGTTACCGCCGAGGCGATCTTATTATCCAGGCTGGCAGAGGCATCATCGGCTTGCTCTGATTCGCCATTGCCGGTTGTTACCGGTGTGAGTAGTGCCTCCAGTTCCTTGATACGCTGCTTGATATTGTTCTGGAGCGTTTGTCGCTGGGCACTATTCATGGCTTGCCCTATCGGGGTCATGGCTTGCCCTATCGGGGTCATGGCTTACCCTTTCGGGGTCATGGCTTACCCTATCGGGGTCATGGCTCGCCTCGTCATGGTTTGCTTCGATATCTGACGGTACAAGTGCCTGAATGTTTTTTCGCGTGCAAATATATTCCGGTCTGGGTGGTTGATCGCAAAACGGTTCCTGGACGCGGTTGCTTATTGCGTTGTAGACGAAAAAGACATTGGAACGCGGGAAAGGCGTGATATTGCCGTTTGAGCCATGCATTGTGTTGCAATCAAATACAATAACGCTGCCCGGCTTGCCCATGGCAGTAACGATGCCCCCGTCCTTGACCAGCTGGTTTAGGCAGGCATCGTTGGGCACTCCGTATTCCTGCTTTTTGAGTGATGATTCAAAGTGATTTTCCGGTGTATTTCCTTCGCACACGACATACTGTTCATGCGAACCGGGAATCAGCATCAACGGGCCGTTATTGTCATGATTTTCGGTCAGTGTGATCGACATGCTCAGGGCTCGCATGGACGGCATTCCATCTTCCACGTGCCAGGTTTCAAAGTCCGAGTGCCAGTAAAACTCCTTGCCGCGAAAGCCGGGTTTGTAGTTTACACGCGACTGGTGCACATAAACTTCATCATCCAGCAGGTAGCGAGCCAGGTTCAGCAATCGCGGGTCTGCGGCCATTTTTTTGTAGACAGCACTGATTTCATGTACGCGAAAAATTGAGCGTACATCGTCGCTACCGGGTTCTGTGATGGTTTCGCCAGACGCCTTTATGCCCGGATCGTGTCTCAGCCGTTCGAGTTCTTGCTGAAACCGGTTGACTTCGCGTTGACTAAAGACGTTATCCAGTATTAAAAAACCCCGGGACTGGTATTGCTCAATCAATGCTCCGTCGAGCGGAGCAGCAGCGAAATCTTGAGCATAGACGACTGGATCCTGGCGTTGCACAAAGCCGGCGCTGTGATCGCCTCGAGACGGATACCGGTCTTGATTGTCATTGCCGGTGGCTGGGCAATTTGTTGTCAAAGAAGTCATATCTCCCTCTTTAGTTTTTGCATTCTCCATGGTTATTCCGCAATTGTTTCTGCTTCCAGTTCATAAGCCCCTTCGGAATTGTGCACCTCTTTTCCGTTTAAGGGGGGATTGAATACACAAGCCATTTTCATTTCCTTAAACGCACGCAGTATGTGTTTGTCGTGTTTATTCAGGTTGTAAAGAGTGCCCGGTCCGATAGGGTAGACTTTGCCATCCTCTATTGTTTCCACTTCGCCTTCACCGGAAATGCAGTACACAGACTCTAGATGATTCTGGTAGTGCATCTGGAAGTCGGCACCCTGATATATAGTGGTGATGTGAAATGAATAACCCATGTTGTCGTCCTTGAGTAGCAAACGGGTACTTTCCCAATGGCCATCGGGAGAAACAATACGGCGCCTGGTTTCTTCGGCATCTTTCAGGTGTCTGACAATCACTGTAGTTGATCCTCAAGATTGTGTTTTTATGTCGTGTCATAGCCACAGTGTTTGGCTGTGGCTATTTTCAAATGGTAGAGTCGAAAAATTGCTGGACCTGTTAACCGACCAAACGCTGATCCTCGAAAAAATCAAACTCCTCGGGGATTGAATCTTCTTTGGCGCATACTTCCTTAATTGCCTGCTCGACGATATCAATGCCTTTTTTCAGATTGTCATCGCTGATGATAAGTGGACACAAAAATTTGACTACGTGATCATCTGCACCACTGGTTTCGATGATGAGGCCATTTTTAAATGCATTGCGAGTAATTTTTCCCGCAATATCACCGTTGACGCAGTTGATACCCTGGAACATGCCGCGTCCCCGAGTGGTAAAGTGACCCTCGCCGTACTTTTCGACAATGGAGTCCAGACGTTGTGAAATGTATTGTCCCTTGCATTTGATGTCGTTTGCAAATTGCTCATCAGACCAATAATGATCAATAGCTGCCTTTGCTGTTACAAAGGCAAAATTGTTACCCCTGAAAGTACCGTTATGTTCGCCGGGCTTCCATTGGTCAAGCTCCGGTTTAATTAATACAACAGCAAAAGGCAGACCATAACCACCCAGCGATTTTGACAGAGTAACAATGTCGGGTTTGATGCCGGCTTCTTCAAAACTGAAGTAGTTGCCGGTGCGACCGCAGCCAGCCTGAATATCATCGATAATAAGCAGTACTTCATGCTTGCGGCAGATTTTTTCCAGATTTTGCAGCCACTCGGTGGAAGCAGCATTAATACCGCCTTCGCCCTGTACGGTTTCCACAATGACCGCTGCAGGCAAATCAATACCGCTACTGGAGTCTGACAATACTTTGTCCAGGTAGGCAGTGGTGTCGACATCGTCACCAAGATAGCCATCGTAGGGCATTCGGCTAACGCCATTAAGACTGACACCGGAGGCACCACGATGATGGGAATTACCAGTGGTCGCCAGCGCACCCAGGCTGACACCGTGAAAGCCGTTGGTAAATGAAATAATATTTTCCCGGCCGGTTACATTGCGTGCCAGTTTTAAAGCGGCTTCTACAGCATTGGTACCGGTAGGCCCGGTAAACTGTACTACGTAGTCCAGTGCCCCTGGCTTGAGAATTTTTTCGTTAAAACTTTCCAGAAATTCGCCTTTGGCTCTCGTATGCAGATCAAGTCCATGAGTTATGCCATCGCTTTTTATGTAATCCAGCAATTTTTCCTTGAATACCGGGTTGTTGTGTCCGTAGTTCAGGGTGCCTGCACCTGCCAGGAAATCCAGATATTCGTTGCCTTCCTCGTCATACAGGTGTTCGCCAACCGCTCGATTAAATACTCGAGGGAATGAGCGCGCATAACTTTGAACTTCAGATTCAATTTCTTCAAAAATTTTCATTGAGCATTCTCCTTAAATGCATAGTGTCCCTGGTCGCACGGTCTCTGGCAGAAGGTCCGGGGCTATATTTGCCGGACGGTGAAAGGGCCGAGGCGTGCCAATATTTCGCTGTCGTGCTGACCGTCAAAATGCTGTTGCTGGTCAAACATGACGGATTTTTTGAGTTTGCAGCCGAGTTTTTTGGCGAGTCCCTGAAACAGTGCCCAGGAAGCCTGATTGGACTCGGTAACCGTGGTTTCCAGGTAGTTCACCTGGTGGCACTGGGGGCGGTTCAGAATATGTTTCAGCATATGGGTGGCGAGGCCTCGCCCCCGGGCGGGCTCTCCGACAGCCACTTGCCAGACAAACAGTACGTTTGGCCGATCGGGAACGAGATAAGCAGAAATGAATCCCACCAGAGTGCCCTGAACTTCTGCGGCAACCGACGTATTGGCAAAATGGCTGCATTGCAGCAGATTGCAGTACATCGAATTGCTGTCCAGAGGAGGACATTCATTAACTAACTTAAATACCGCCGCGCCATCTGCAGCTGTGGGAGTACGGATCTGGATATCGCTTGACAGGTCAGGCATATGTGGTCTTTTGTTTAGAAAACTAAATATAATTCAAGGTTAAAAATTGGAGGTTTTTAAAAAAACCATAATTATCAGTTAAGTTTTCCCGAAAAACACAACAAAATGCGCTCCTAATTGCTTTGAAGACTAAACATTTTAACGCAGCTGTCAGCGTAATTGCAAATGGGCAGGGTTGAGCGCGGTGGTGGAAAGCAGGGATTTCCTGCTTTTGTTGTGGTTGATCGCGCTTATAATGGTGCTCTTTTTACCTGGTTAAGAGTTTTACCGTGGATAGAATAGAAGAAGTTCTGGTTGCCCTGCGGCGCGTGATTCGGGCAACGGACCTGCACTCAAAGCATCTGGCCAAAACAACAGGGCTAACCGCCCCTCAAATCCTGTTGTTGCAGGCGATTCGGGATCGGGGGCAGGTGACGATTGGCGAGCTGGCCAACCAGGTTAGTCTCAGTCAGGCAACAGTAACGACCATACTTGATCGCCTGGAAAAGCGTGGGCTGGTGTACCGGGAGCGTTCAGAGCAGGATAAGCGCAAGGTGCATGCTTATTTAACTGACGTTGCCCTCAAAACGTTGAAAAATGCCCCGATTCCTTTGCAGGAGCAGTTTACGCGCCAGTTTTCAGACCTGAAAGAGTGGGAGCAGACCATGATCATTGGTGCATTGCAGCGCGTGGCCTATATGATGGATGCTCAACATATCGATGCGTCACCGGTGCTCGATGTGGGCACTATTGACCGCATCGGCGCGTTTGCAGAAAAACAGGATGTTCAGGACCGGCAATAAAAAGGTCAGTTTTCCTCATCTTTCAGGTGAAGTGGAATGGCGGTTTCCGATTTCACTTCCTGCATGGCAACGTAGGTATGAGTCTCGCGTACATTGGGAATATTGGCCAGTTGCTCACCCAGAAAGAGTCGGTAACTTTGCATATCGGCAGTGCGAACCTTGAGCAGGTAATCAAAGCCGCCAGAAACCATGTGACACTCTTGCACCTCATCGAGTTTGGCGATGGCCCGGTTGAAGTCGTCGAGTTCTTGCGACGCTGTGCTGCGCAGCGACACCTGTATAAACGCAAGTAGCCCGGCATTGAGCAGGTAGGGGTCCAGAACACAGGCGTAACGGCGAATATAGCCGTCCCGTTCCAGCCGTTTGACCCTCTCCAGACACGGAGGCGGCGTCAGGTGTACCCGCTCTGCCAGGTCTACGTTGGAGACTTTGCTGTTCTGTTGCAGAATGGAAAGAATCTGATAATCGACCCGATCCAAGGACTTGAGTTTTTTATTCATAGCTATATTCCGGGGGCGATGCTTTTGGCGTAATTATATTCCAAATATATGATCTATGTATGCCAGAGGTTTCGATCTGTTGCGAAAGCGAGTATCTTGGCCGGCTTCGTGTCGCTACGAGGTGACGATATGCAGAAAGAGCTGTTTGGCCATCACATTGAAGAAAAGTACCGGCTGTTTCGTCAGATTCTGGAAGAAACAGGCTGGGAGCATCTACTGATTTCATCGGGTTCGGAACTGGTTCAGTTTCGAGACGACATGCATTACCCCTTCAAAGTGAACCCTTACTTTAAAGAGTGGGTGCCACTTACGCAACGCCCAAATTGTTTTTTGCTTGTGTCTGAAGATGAGCCCGGTCCGAAGCTGTTCCTCAAACGGATAAATGATTTTTGGCACTCTGCGCCAGAAGACTTGCCAGAACCATATAGCGAGGCGCTGCAGGTGTGCCACTTTACTGATACCAAAGACCTGTTCTGTCAACTGCCCAAAGACACTCGTCGTCTCGCCTATCTTGGCCCCAAAATGACCGCCATGTCTGGTATTGGTGAAAATGTTCGTAATCCCCAGCCTCTTCTCAATCGAATCGATTACCTGCGTGGCAAAAAGACCCCCTGGGAGCAGGCCTGTATTCGCGAAGCCAATGTTGTTGCAGTGCGAGGTCACCGCGCGGCTGAACAGGCGTTCCGGGCGCGCAAATCCGAAATGGGCATCTTGCTGGACTACCTGGGGGCAGTGAACTACTCCGATCAGGACTTGCCTTATGGGGCAATCGTTGCCCTCAATGAGCACGCGGCGGTATTGCATCACCAACATTTGCAGCGCGAACGTGCTAAGGAGTCCCGGTCATTTTTGATTGATGCCGGAGTGAACTGCAATGGGTATGCGTCTGATATTACCCGCACTTATGCTGCAGACGAGAACTCGCCGTTTGCCGGTATGATTACGGCGCTGGATGGGGTTCAGCAAGAAGTTATCGCTGCCATCAGGCCGGGTCTCAGTTATGTGGACTTGCATATCGAGGCACATCGCGGGGTTGCACATATATTAAAAGAGTTCGGGGTATTGAAAACCGATGTTGATACTGCACTGGAACATCAGCTAACGACCCCGTTCCTGCCACATGGCCTCGGTCATTTTCTGGGTGTTCAGGTGCATGACAAAGGCGGACATCTGGCAACCCCGGAAGGAGAGGACAAACCACCGCCCCATGAGTACCCTTATCTCAGGCTGACGCGCGATATCGAGGTTGGTCAGGTCTTTACCATTGAGCCCGGAATCTATTTTGTTCCCTCGTTGCTTGAGCCATTGCGCAACGGTGATCACCGTGACGCTGTTGACTGGCAGCGGGTAGACAAGTTTATACCTTACGGCGGTATTCGCATTGAAGACAACGTATTGGTTACGGAAGATGGCGTGGAAAACTTTACCCGGGATGCGTTTGCCAACTAAGTGTCGAAAGTCACGGTGATTCGATGGTCGCACCTATACAATAACCGTTGCAAACATAATAAAATAACGCAAATTAACTAAAAAAATAATATTTAAATCTGTTGATTCTTCTATTTGCAGAAAATTATGCGGTCCATGGTGGATAATACGCTTCCGATTAAGCAGCGTATACAAACCATGGAGCCCGTGTATGACCTCACTGCCTGCCGTCAATTCTCTTTCCAGCCTGCGCAGTTTGATTCGCCAACATACCCATGCCAAAGAAGCGGTATGTGTTGAACGGTTGCTAAGCGAATCCACGCTCACTGAACAACAGCGTGAGCGGGTTGTTGCGAGGGGACGTGACCTGGTTGGCGGTTGCCGCGGCGGATCTGAAAAAGCCGGTATGCTGGATGTGTTTCTGCAAGAGTTCAGTCTGTCCAGCAAAGAGGGAGTTGCATTGATGTGCCTCGCGGAATCTCTGTTGCGAGTGCCAGATGTGCAAACAGCGGATGATTTGATCGCTGAAAAAATTCTGTCTGGAAACTGGTCGGCCCACAGAGGGCAATCCGAGTCTGTGTTTGTCAACGCTTCCACCTGGGGGCTGATGCTTACCGGGCGCGTGGTGCGTCTGGACGGCGACATTGTGGCAGACACCGACAACTGGTTGAAAAAACTGGTAAACCGCATTAGCGAACCGGTGGTGCGTGCCGCTGTGAGTCAGGCCATGAAAATCATGGGCCAGCAGTATGTGCTTGGACGTTCTGTTGACGAAGCGATCAAGCGCGGTAATACCGAAAATGTCCCCGGTACACGTTTTTCGTTCGATATGCTGGGCGAAGGCGCCCGTACAATGAAAGATGCCGACCGATATTTCAAAGCCTATCTGGACGCCATCCGGTCTATTGGCGAACGCGAGATGCACGACAATGTTTACGAGGCAAATGGCATATCCGTAAAATTTTCTGCCTTGCATCCGCGCTATGAGTATGCTCAGCAAAAACGCGTCATGAACGAGATGGTGCCGCGTATTCTTGAACTGGCCAAAGAAGCCAAAAAATACAATCTTGGTTTCAGTATTGATGCCGAAGAAGCAGATCGACTGGATATATCCCTGGATATATTTGAGTCGCTGGTCCGGGATCCCCAACTCGCTGGTTGGGATGGCCTTGGCTTTGTGCTGCAAGCATACGGTAAGCGCGCGCTCTTCGTTGCAGAGTGGTTGATCGGGTTGGCCCGCGAAACTGACCGCAAATTAATGGTGCGATTGGTTAAGGGTGCCTACTGGGACTCTGAAATAAAGTTTGCACAAGAGGAAGGTTATGAAGAGTTTCCGGTTTACACACGCAAGGTTAACACCGACCTCAGTTATCAGGTCTGTGCCGAAAAGTTACTCACGGCACAGGATGTTATTTATCCCCAGTTTGCTACCCACAATGCTCACACCGCCGCCCTGATTTTGGAAATTGCACGTGACAAAAACTTTGAATTTCAGCGTTTGCATGGTATGGGCGATTTGTTGTTTGGCGCATTGCGAAAAACCGAAGACGGAAAACAAGCTCCGGTGCGTGTTTACGCACCAGTAGGTGCACACAAAGACCTGCTGCCCTATCTTGTGCGCCGCTTGCTGGAAAACGGCGCTAACAGCTCTTTTGTAAATCGTTTTCTCGACAAAAAAGTACCGGTTGAACAGGTAATTGTCGATGTGCAACAGGCTGTTGAAGAGAGTGACAGTCGCCGTCATAAAGCCATTTCGTTGCCGGTGGATATCTTTCGCGCCGATGGTGAAGACAGGGCAGATACGCACGGTATTGATCTGGCCAATCCGGAGGCGGTGCGTACTTTGCTTGCGACGGTGGAGCCGATGTCAGCAGAGACGTGGGAAACGGGTCCGATCATTGGCGGCAAGACATATCTTGATGACGGTCAAGCGGTGGTTTGTCCTACCGATACTACCAAAGTGATTGGCAGTTGCCGCAAGGCCAATGCCGATGAAGTAAACCTGGCACTTGATCTGGCAGCGGCAGCGCAACCTGCCTGGGATGATCTTGGCGGTGTCGCTCGTGCAGAAATACTGGAGCGCGCTGCCGATATTATGGAAGTCCGCATGCCACAATTAATTGGCCTGATTTCATTTGAAGCGGGGCGCACACTCAACGACGGTGTTTCGGAAGTGCGCGAAGCGGTAGATTTTTTACGCTATTACGCCTTGCAAGCCCGCAAGCGTTTTCAGGGAGCAGAAAAAATCACCGGTCCTCTGGGAGAACTCAGCGAATACAGTTTGCATGGCCGCGGTGTATTTTTCTGTATCAGCCCGTGGAACTTCCCGCTGGCGATCTTTATTGGCCAGGTAACGGCGGCACTGGCTGCGGGTAACAGTGTTATCGCCAAACCGGCTGATCCCACACCGATCATTGCCTCGCAAGGCATCAGAATTTTGCATGAGGCAGGTGTTCCCGGTGATGTTCTGAATTTTGTTCCCGGTCGCGGCAGCGTGTTGGGGCCGATACTGAACAGCGACCCAAGAGTGAGTGGCGTTGCGTTTACCGGCTCGACAGAAACCGCACTCGATATTCAGAAATCACTGGTGGAGCGCGGCAGTGACGTCGCCGCTTTTATTGCTGAAACTGGCGGCCAGAATACCATGATCGTGGATTCATCCTCGCTGCCGGAGCAGGTCGTGGACGATGCTATTCGCTCGGCTTTTCTCAGTGCCGGACAGCGTTGTTCGGCCTTGCGCGTGATGTACATACAGGAAGAAGTTGCCGACGGTGTTATCGAAATGCTGAAGGGCGCTATGACAGAACTGAAAATTGGCAAGCCATGGGAGCTCGACACCGATGTAGGTCCTGTTATCGATGAAAGTGCGCAAAAAGAATTGTTGCAGCACGCTGAAAATATGAAAGAGCAGGCGATATTGCATTATGCCTGTGATGTGCCGGACGGATTTGAGAGCGGTACTTATGTGCCACCCCATCTTTTTGAATTGAATTCCATTACGCAATTGCCTGGCGAAGTGTTTGGGCCGATTTTGCACGTTATACGCTTCAAAAAATCAAATCTTGACAGGGTGATCGACGAAATTAACGGCACCGGTTTTGGTTTGACTCTGGGGGTTCACAGTCGTATCGAAAGTTTTGCCAACGATATTGTTCGACGCACCAGAGTTGGCAACAATTACATTAATCGCAATATGGTTGGCGCGGTTGTCGGAGTGAACCCGTTTGGTGGTCAGGGGCTTTCCGGCACCGGCCCAAAGGCTGGCGGCCCCAATTATATGACCAGGTTTGCCACTGAAAAAAATGAAGTCATCGAAGCCGCTGCAGAAGATAAATCATTGACGAGTCTCGACAATGATTTGTCCGGGACCAAAGCTATTATCGGGGGGGAAGAATTGGCGACCTATGGTGCGGAGCATATCAACAGTGCCATGGCGCAAGCTGCCGAAAAGCAGCCTGCCTGGGACAGGCTTGGTGGTGATGCGCGCGCCCGGATTCTGGGCAAAGCTGCCGATTTGATTGTGTCACAGTGGCCGGATCACAAAAATGTAGCTATGGTTTGCCGCTATTATGCAGAGCAAGCTCACAAATTATGTCAGCAGCCTGTTAAGTTACCAGGGCCAACTGGCGAAACCAATGAATTAAGTTTGCACGGGCGAGGTGTATTTTTCTGTGCCGCCGCCGATGGTTCTGTTGCGCATTTTATTCAGCAGGTGGCAGCCGCCCTGGCTGCCGGTAATAGTGTTATTGCAAAACCGTCTGACGATTGTGCGCCATTCGTAGCAGAGTTGATCGGAGTTTTACTGGCTGCCGGCGTACCCAGCGACGTTTTGCATTTTGTGCCGGGTGACATGGTTACTCGATTGATCACCGCTGATTTTCGTACCGCTGGCATTGCCTGGCATGGGCCTTTGAAAGATGCCTTGTCCATGCAGCTGGATCTGGTGGCGCGCGGCGGTGCAATTGTACCGATGGTGATAGAGGCTGGTGGTCCCAATTACCTGGTGCGTTTTGCGGTAGAAAAAACCAAAACCGTAAATATTGTTGCCACGGGTGGCAATGCCCTGTTGCTAAACCTGAACGAAGATGCGGTATGAGCAAATGAAACCTGATGTTCTGTCGTTCGCATTTTCAGGCAGCGCGTTAAATGACGATAAATAGTCCCATGGTAATTAAAGCGTTACCTGTTGATAGCAAGCATCTCTTATAAATCACACAGGCTGGTGTTTCCACCGGCTTGTGTGTCTGCCGATCGTATCTCTCCTCATGGCTGACAAGTGAACGTTTCCCGGAATTAAATTCATAGAGGTTCCCCTGAATTGACTAATCTTTAAAATACAGGGGGCCACCTGTGTGGCTCATGCTGTCTCTTGTACATACCCTCAAAGGGGTCATTCACTGTCGGGTAACCATGAAAGAAAGTGAACAGACAAGTCTGGTAAGCGAATGGTACAGCAGCTGGCATCGCCTGGTGCTGCAGGCTCTGACCAATCGTTTGGGGCGGCGCGAGGACGTGCAAGACCTCGCTCAGGAGGTCTATTTGCGCCTGCTGCGGGCAGATCGTCTGGATCTGGTGCGTCACCCCAAGTCCTATCTGTACCGGGTGGCGGCCAATGTTGCT
Source organism: Porticoccaceae bacterium (assembly GCA_050289385.1). Lineage (GTDB taxonomy): Bacteria > Pseudomonadota > Gammaproteobacteria > Pseudomonadales > Porticoccaceae > JBNKFQ01. Next base: position 12,588 of record JBNKFQ010000057.1, read on the forward strand.
CAGGAATGGAGTATGAGATCACAGCAATCCCGGCCTCACTCCAGCGAGGGCCTGGAAGAGATGGGGACCGCCGATATTGTTGTCGCCCCGCTGGAGCAGAAGCAGATCAGCCGCAATGTTCAGGCGGCCCTGAAGAAATTGCCGCTGGAATGTCGCATGTCGCTGGTGTTGCACGCTCGAGACGATATGACCTATCAACAAATTGCCGATCACATGCAAGTAACCCGTCGCATGGTCAAGCGTTACGTGGCAACCGGATACCGCGAGCTGCGCAAGCAGATGTCTTTTGACCGTAAGCCGTCTGCTGGCGAGTCGGGCAAAACGGGCAAGTCCGAAAACGGGTGGGGTCAATCATGATGAAAAAGGACAGTGAACTTCAAGGCATTCTCACAGAACAGGCTGCCGACTGGCTGGACCGATTAAAGGTCGATACCCCCAGTGAGGCAGATTGCCGGGAATTTGCAGAACTGATTACCCGTTCTCCGGATTTCGTCGAAGCCTTTTTGACCACCAGTGCACTGCATACAGGATTGGCGCAAACGCTAAAAGCTAACCCTGACTGGTTGGACGACGAACTGCTAACTGTCAACTCTCCTTCCAACATTGTAGAGCTGCAGGCAGATCGCAAGCGTGGAGCAACCGCACCGGTGTCAGAAAAGAATAGCTGGTGGCCCGGTATCAGAGCGGTTGCAGCTTCTGTACTGATACTGGCCGCTGGTGTTGTGGGCATCGTTCAGTTTTGGCCAGTCGATCAAGATGTATATAAGGATATTACTACTGCATTCGGTGAACAGCGCTCGGTATTGCTGGATGACGGGTCTGTTGCGGTGTTAAATACCAGCTCTGAAATCAGGGTGAGATACGGGCCAAAAGAACGCTACATAGAACTGGCGCGAGGCGAAGCGGTATTTGATGTAGCCAAAGACCCTGACCGGCCGTTTCGAGTACGCACAGGAACGGCTTTAATCAACGTGCTGGGTACGCGGTTTAATGTATATCGCAAGCCTGAGCAAACGGTAATCACCGTGGTGGAAGGCGCCGTTGTGGTTGTGCCGAAAGTTTTCGCGAAAGGTGATAGTAAAGAAGCTCTTGAATCAGAAAAGGTTGCCATAACTCTGCCAGCAGGCGAGCAGATGTCTGTATACAATGATCGGAGGATAGAGCACAGTAAACAGATTGATATTGAACGCACCGTTGCCTGGTTGCAGCGCCAGCTTGTTTTTAAGCAGAATACAATTGAAAGCATTGCTAATGAATTCAATCGCTATAATCGCAAGCGAATTGTGATTAAAGATGAAGCGTTTAAGCAGCGGCGAATTACTGGTGTATTTAATGCGCATGAACCGGATGAATTTTTGGCCTTGTTGCAAACCATAGCCGATATTCAGATAGAGAAAAATCTTGGCAATGTATCAATCGTTTACCCCAAATATTCCGATAATTAGTCAGAGGTTCCTTAAATCCTCCAAATAGTGGGGGCCACCTGTAAGACATGGCCCATCTATCATGTGAGGGCTGCAATGAAGATTGCAGAAAAGACAACGAACAGAGAAATCAATGATGCTAAATAGAACGATTAAATGTTTGATGGGGGCGGGTGCGCTGGTGATCGCTACGGCGTTATCGGCACAAGAAGATAATATGTCAAAATACAGGGAAATAAACTTGCAAGCCCAGCCACTTTCCGAGGCGCTTACGTTAGTAGCTGACGAATTCGGGTTGCAAATAGGGTTTTTCTCGGAAATAGCTGATGGAACCAATTCGCCAGAATTGACAGGTCGTTACACCGCAGATCAGGTGTTTGCGACCTTGTTAAAAAACACAGGGCTAAAATATACATATTCGGGTGATTCGTTAGTTGCTATACAGGGAGACAGAAGTTCATCCTCTTCCCAAAGCAGAAGATCTGAAAATGACAAGGAAAATAATTTGCGCAACAAAATGATAGAAGAGGTGGTAGTTACCGCTAATAAAAGAGAGCAAAGTATCCAGGATGTACCATTAAGCATCTCTGCTTTTGGTAAAGATGAAATTGAAAAGAAAAACCTGGTGGATATGGACGATTATCTGCGCACAATGCCCGGCGTAAACATGATCGATATGGGGGCTGGGCGCAACGCCATTTTTGTAAGGGGTGTTGCAGCCGATCCGCAGTTTGAAGACAGAACTGTAGGAGTTTATTTTGGTGAAATTCCTGTAAGTGTTCTGTCTATGGAAGGTGGCGCTGCTGATTTCAAGATGGTTGACATACAGCGCGTAGAAGTTTTGCGAGGGCCCCAGGGGACTCTTTACGGCTCCGGCTCTATGGGCGGTACAGTACGTGTTATTCCAAACAGCCCCAATCTTTCAGAGCTGGAAGGAAGTGTCGAGGGTATGTTTTCCAACACTGGCAAAAGAGGTGGGAATAATGGCATGGCTCAAGGAGTAATCAATATTCCCGTGGTTGAAGATGTATTCGCCATTCGGGCTGTCGCTTATCAGTATGAGAACAGCGGTTATGTAGACAATATCGCCACCAGCGCGAAAGCTGCCGTTGGGGAAGCGACAGGCGCCGTTTTTGTGGAACAAGACGAAGTGGGTAGCGACACGACCACCGGATTCCGTGCGTCTGCTCTGTGGCAGATTAATGAAGATCTGGATGTGACTTATAGCTACGCCACGCAAGAAGTTGATGCTGACGGACGTCATGGCGTTAACCTGACTCTGGACGATTACCAGCAGGCACGTTTCTCTACACCATATGGCAACGAATTTCTGCTGGATGACGTAGAAACTCATAATATAGTAATTAAATATGATTTAAGTTGGGGCAGTTTGCAATCATCTTCGTCTTGGGTGCAGTATGAAGGGCTTACCAATCGAAACTTTCTTGGAACTTTTTGGGAGGCTATTCCCGTTTCATCTCATCATGGAACCGATAATAAATCTTTTGTCGAAGAGATCCGTCTCACCTCCAGTTTGGACGGTCCAGTTCAATTTGTGGCGGGTTTATACTATGAAAAACTGGAAAAGTGGTTTTTCAGCAGTAACAATTGGGGTGGTGACCCGGCTTTGAGTGAAAGTTTTGGGTTTGGTGTAAATTCGACTGCACTGGGTGAGATTTATATAGATGAGGTTATCAAGCAAAAGGCCATATTTTCAGAAATTAGTTACGCGATTACTGAACAGCTTGGCTTGACTATTGGCGGTCGTTTTTATGAATATGACCGGGAGTCATCAACAACAAGTGACGGTGAAAGTTTCTTTACACTCGGGTTTGAAGATCAATATATACAAGCTGACAATAGTGGTGATTCGCTAAAAGTTAATTTGTCTTATTCTCCAAATGAAGACAAGATGTTTTATGTGCAATGGAGTGAAGGTTTTCGGTTGGGAAAGCCCCTGCCGCCACCGCCATCGTTTTGTGATGTGGATTCTGATGGTATACACGATGATTTGGGTATTCCGTTCCCAAGCCAGTTGGACTCGGATTTCCTGGAAAACTTCGAAGTAGGCTCCAAACTGTCTTTCGCTGATGGCCGCTTGTCTGTCAACGCATCTGTTTACCACATTAAATGGGATGGAATACCTATTCAGGTCGGTGTTTTTTCCCCCTGTGGCACCGGTGTGCAGTTGAATGCAGGTAGCGCTTCATCCCAGGGCTTCGAGCTGGAAAGTACCTGGTACGCAACAGAAAGTCTGCGCATGGATGTTGGCGCATCGTATATCAGTACGGAGTTGGGAGTGGATGTACCCGGTGGCAACAAGGGCGATCGACTCCCCGGGTCACCCGAATACAATTTTAATATCGGCGTGCAGTACGACTTTGATTTGGCAGAGCGTCAGGCGTATATCCGCAGTGACTACGCTTACGTGGGAGGATTTTACAATAACTTTCCTCAAGTGGGAGCAGCGGCGGGTGATTACAGTCAGGTTAATGTGAAGGCTGGTATGAACCTTGATAAAGCCCATATTGCCCTGTTTATCAATAATCTACTGGACGAAGACGCGTTGACCTGGGTGGATGCATTCCCCCCCACTGCACATCAGATGCGTCCGCGTACGGTCGGTTTTAATGTGGGATACCGATTCTAGATTCAACGAATAAAACTGACACGGAAATCGGCTGGCTTGATGCCAGCCGATTTTTTGGGGGAAAGCTGGACTCTCCGTTGGCGTGTCGATCTTGCCGGGCAATACTATGCTGCGATAAATGGAACTGTTTGCTAAGCTATGTCCATGAATAATAAGAAGCCAGATGCTCAAGCCCTGAAGACATCACCGAATCCGGGAGTTTGTCAGAACTGTAGTTCTGTTTTGCAGGGGCATTACTGCCACAATTGCGGGCAGGATTCTCGTGAGCATTCGCGGTTTCTGGGGTCGGTACTGCTTGACTTGCTCGATAATCTGCTGAGTTACGACTCCAGGGTCAACCGCACGCTTGTTCCCCTGTTGATCAAACCGGGGTATTTGAGTAATGAATACATAGCGGGTCGTCGCGTACGCTACATCAACCCTTTCCGTTTGTACCTGTTTGCCAGTGTTATTTATTTTCTTTTGCTTTCGGTTTCAGGGCAATTTGTTGCTGTGGACAGCAGCAATATTGCCGGTGTGTCAGAGTCCGGGTCTGAACAAGTTACAACAGATAATCAGGTTGTTTTGCCTGATGCGGACAACGATATTCAGGTCGATCTGTCCCCGCAAATGCAAGATATCGAGGTGTGGCTTACCGATAAAATAAAAAAGCTGGATAACGTGGGGTCAGAAAAATTTTCGAGGCTGGTTATGGATTCCATACCGCCAATAATGTTGCTTTTATTGCCTGTTTTGGCGCTGATCCTGAAGCTTGTTTTTTTCCGTTCTGGTAAAAATGGCAAAGTGTATTACGTTGAGCATTTTGTTGTTGTTTTGCATTCTCAAAGCTTCCTTTTTATTTTGTTTTCCTTGTTGCAGTTTCTGACAATAGTATTTTCCATGTTAGAGGGTAGCCAGTGGCTGGTTACCTTTGCCAGCTTCGTGGCAGTTTGTTGGGCACTGATTTATATCTTTTTAATGCTAAGGCGTGTTTACGGGCAATCCCGTTTTATCACTGCAGTTAAATATCTGGTTCTGCTTTTTACCTACGCCGGACTGGCGTTGTTACTCACGCTGCTGGCCTTAGCCTGGAATATTGTAAAAATCTAGCCGGTGTGGACTCACGAAAGTGAGTTGCGGTCTTCTGCAAGCAAGATTCAAAAAAGCAGGTGCTTTCTGTGATATAAATGTTTGCCAGGGTACAATGGATATTCGGCATCGGTCCTTTGCTGATTATGTATGGTGTCATTACCTTAGAGCTGTTGGCCTTCGATAAACGTTTGGCGGGTACAAAACCGGAATCTGACAAATCGGACTCCGCTGATATGGATACCAAAGTCACGGTGGCTGTTCAAAACAGCGACGGTAATCTGGTGCGAACGTTTAAGGCGCCGGTCACCCAGGGAATAAATAGA
>JBNKFQ010000058.1:0-5400 GCA_050289385.1 Porticoccaceae bacterium
AATGAAACCGAATTTTTGAAAGGCCTGGCCCTGCTGGGTGATGTGGAAGCCCGGGTGGAGGAAATTTCCGCCATAGAAGGCCCAGGCAGCGACAACAGCGGGGGTGTAACCGGAGAGGTGCCATTGCCATTGGCGCCAGCCGACGACTCGCGAGCGAGGCGTTGGGCAATATTGGGAGCTGCAGCCGGTATCGTTTTGGCGAGCCTGGTGGGCGTGATCTTGCGGAACGACTTATTCCTGCACGTGGCGGGCAATTCTCCTTCCAGGGTGGCGATGGATCGCTATATCACTCGCGTGGGTGAGCAAAAAGTGCTCACCCTGAAAGACGGCAGTAAAGTCACGCTCAACACGGGCTCGGAATTACTGGTCAACCTCACGGAACAGGAACGCTGGGTTCGTCTGGAGCGGGGCGAGGCGTTTTTTGAGGTGGCCGGCGATCCGTCGCGCCCCTTCAATGTGTATCTCAACAACTATTCGGTCAGTGTGTTGGGCACAGCTTTCAATATATTAAAGGTGCCCAGGGGATTTACGCTTGCCGTGGTGGCAGGCGTGGTGTCTCTCCGTGACAGGGACGAAGCGCTGCAGCCCAACGCGCCCCTGTTGGTCGATGTCGGGTTGACGGATAGCGGGCCAGGCAACGACCGCGCTCCCCTGCGATTGCGGATGGACGGGCAGCGTCGAATCGCGGCCGGCACGGTGGTGGATTTTTTCGAAGTGGACGATACCGCGCGCGTTTACCGCAACGGTGACCTGAAAAAACACTACGACTGGACCGACGGGCGGCTCTACTTCGAAGCGGAAAATTTTTCGGATGTGGTAATGAAATTGAATCGCTACATCGGCAAAAAAATATTGATCGAAGAACCATCGATCATGGGACTCAAAATCTATTCGGTGGTAGATGTCAAGGAAATTCACCAGGCCCTGTCCGACTTTGAACGGACGCTGCCGGTGGAATTTATTCATTATCAGGACCATATTTCCGTCGTATCGGCAAAAAATAAAAAATAACCGATTGTGGAGTAGGGTAATCATTGCCCTCATGCATTTAATTGTTACAAATGCATAACAAACCGGATCTGATACCAGATAGGAGAGGGGTGTAATGAACGACTGTTCCGTAGCAATGAAACAATCGGCTGTTTCTTCAAAAAATCGCGCGTTTGCCGCAGTGGCGTTGGCTGTTGCCTGTTGTTTGGGTGGCAATCGACTTTTTGCCGACGAAAACCGGGTTTTTGATATCCAAAGCGATCTCGCTGGCCCGGCATTATTAAAGCTGGCGGCTGCCGCCAATGTTCGCATCAGCATCTCGGAGGAGGATGGTCGCGCTGTCCGGCTGCCGGCGTTGCAGGGGGAATACAGCCTCAAACAAGCACTGGATACCCTGTTGGCGGGTAGTGATCTTTCTTACGAATTTACGTCACCCGATTCTTTGGTGATTAAGGCGAAAAATTCAACAGGAAGTCGATCGGTTGAGCGTTATAGAAATTCCGAACTGGAAGAGATCCTGGTAACCGCTCAAAAAAGAGAACAGAGTTTGAAAGATGTACCCATCAGTATTGTGGCGTTGGGTGCGAGCGAGTTGGAGAATCGCGGTATCGACAGTCTGGAAAACCTGGGCATGGCGGTACCAGGCGTAGCGGTATTTGATGGCGGTATACAGCGTTCGGTCGCCATCAGGGGAGTCAATAATGTAAACGGCGCTACCCCCCTTACGGGCTTTTATATCGACGAAATGCCCGTCCTGGGTGGAGAGTCCGGATTTCAGGTAGATCTGCCGGATTTGCGCATCTACGACCTTGAGCGGGTGGAGGTGCTGCGTGGCCCGCAGGGTACGCTTTACGGGCAGGGATCCATGGGCGGGACCATCCGTTATATCACCAAAGATCCCGAATTGGACCGATTCGGTGTCAAGGCGGATATTTCGGCGTCAGTCACCAGCGATGGCGCCCCCAGCGAAAAGATACAGGGTGTGCTGAATATTCCACTGATCGAGGATGAACTGGGTCTTCGTATCGCCACCACCTTTGAAAATGCCGGAGGATGGGTTGACCAACCTGACGCGTCACAGCAGGATGTCAACGACTTCAATGTCGCCCATGTTCGGATCAAGGGGTTGTGGCGTCCGGTGGAGGATTTCGAAGTCAGTACAATGGTAACAGTCCACCGCAATGATGCGGGCGCTCCGAAGCGTGGAGAAGATCAAGATGGCAATTTGTCTGTACCGTTCATCCCGACTATCACGCCAACACTTTCGGACGATTATGAACTCTACAACCTCACTCTCAAAAAAGATTTTGACGGGTTTTTAGTTCTGAGTTCGACAAATTTTACAGAAAAAAATACGCTTGCCACCCACTCGTTTGAACTCTTTGAACCAGCATCGTATGACACACTGTACGAAGATTTTATCGTCACTGCCGAGATTTTTAATCAGGAGATCAGGTTGAGCTCCAATGGTGATGGCGCGCTGAAGTGGACCTTGGGTGGTACCTACAAGGATCTTTCCAGCACATTTAGTGGCGGGGGTGTTGCTGACGTAAGGGGTACGCCATTCGAGTCCGCCGCCGTGTTTCAGTTTACGAGAAATACCAGTTCCGAAGCCTGGGCCGTATTTGGCAACGCCAGCTATGCGTTGAGTGAGCTGTTGGAAGTGGGCGCCGGGGTGAGGTATTTTGAGGATGAAAGAACATTTTCCGACCTCGGTGGCGACATTTTGCAGGACACTTTTGATAGCGTAAATCCTCGGGTTTACATCAATTATCATATCGCCGACAACGTTATGGTATATACCAGTGTCGCCAAAGGATTTCGAAGTGGAGGCTTTAATACGCTAAATCAGCCGTCATACGAGCCAGAGTCGTTGTGGACTTATGAACTTGGCAGCAAGATCTCTTTGGCTGACGGCATGGTGGATGCCGAGATTGCTCTGTTTTACACCGAATATTCCGATTTTCTGGTGCGGGGAATTTTGCCCCCACCTGCACCGAAATTTTCTATTTTCGCCAATGCTGGCGACGTGGAAATAACCGGTGTCGACTGGGCGTTGACGTTTCACGCGACAGACAATCTCAGCCTTGCTTTTGACGGCAACTACGTCGATGCGGAAGTGGTTTCCGTTGCGGCATCGTCGTCCAGCCACATAGTGGGAGACCCGGTGGATGGTATCCCGGAATACAGTTTTACCCTCTCGGCCAAATATCTTTTTGATTGGGATGATAAACCGGGATTTGTTCGCGTGGACTACAGCAAGCGGGATAAGGTCAATCTGACAAACAGATCATTCGGACTCATCGGGCAGTCAGATATTGTCAATATGCTGAATGCCAGTATCGGCTGGCAGTGGCGGGATAACTTGTCGTTGGGATTGTATGCCAGCAATTTGCTCGACGAGCGTGTACTGCTGGATACTTATGAGGTTTTTGGTGTTGGCTCTCGATCTCGTCCCCGCACGATTGGCTTCAAAATAGGCGTCGATTTTTAAACGCCATCCTCATCGTGGAACCAGGCTTGCATCTCTCCCCAAAAGGGGAGAGATCGGTGGTTCCCGTTTGGAAACCATAGTGGCCAAACGAGACAGTCATAGATTGTCAGAGCAGTAACAGTCAAAAATAAGGCTGTTAATTTGTGGCTGCCATAGATTGATAGATTGAGCTATAGGTTGAGTTCGAAATAGTCAGGTGTGGGTAAATTATTCCTTATCACACCAACTGCGAAAGAAACGTCTTCGCGGGGATGATCACGGGCTCACGGTATTCAAAAACATTTTTTTCAATATATTCCCCATTCATTGCTACCTGAAAGACGTGGTTTATATTGAGCTGTTTTTTAAAGTAAGCCAAATGCGGCGACAGCTTTTCTTTGGCGGACGATTTGACTTCCACCATAAACCAGGGCTTGTTGTCTTTGGTTACCAAAAAATCCACTTCGCGCTTCTCCTTGTCGCGCAAAAAATACAAATCATAATCTCCAAGCCCCTGGTCAGTCCAAAAGTGAACGGCTTTCAATAAATGTGACGCAACAAAATTTTCATGGCGTGCCCCATTGTCGGCGCATTGAGACCAGTCCCATAGATAGTATTTGGGCTCTTTCAGAATTGAGCGTGTAACATTTGTTGTCCACGGCCGCACGGTAAAACAGTAATACAGAGATTCCAGTATGCCGACCCAGCGGCGGATGGTGTCGACGGATGTGCGAACTTTTTTCGACAAGGAGGTATAACTTGTTAGCTGACCAACCTGATGTTTTAACAGCATGGCCAATATTTCGAGTTGCCCCAGTTCCTGTACCCGGGTGAGTTCTCGTACATCCTCCTGTAGCAATTGCTGTTCTCGCAGCCGGTTCCAGCGGTTATAAAAACGCCTGTCTTGTTTTAGAAACGGTTCGGGGAAGCCTCCCCAGGTCAGCAGGTTTTCAAAATCCTTTTGCGACAATTTTTTGGGCTGTTGAATTTCTTGTGTTGGCAGCGGGCGGTTGAGCAGTTCATTAACAGACAGCGGGTGCAGACGGTAGTAAAAATACCGCCCCATCAGGCTGTCGCCGCCTTTCTTGAAAACATCCAGGCGCGAACTGCCGGTCACCAGAATACGGCACTGCGTTTTGTAGCGATCATAAAATCCTTTTACAAAGGACTTCCATTGGCCGTATTTATGGATTTCATCAAATACCACCAGGGGTGGGTGCTCCCGGGCCAGATCAAGCTGGATATGCTCAGCTACCCTCTGCCCGCCTTGCAACAACAGTTCACGGTCTTGAATATCATCCCAGTTGTAATAGAACGTGTCGCGGCCCGATTCGATCGAGCGCGCTGTGGTCGTCTTGCCTACCTGACGTGGCCCCACAATAAAGGCCATCTGGGAGTGCTCGCTAAAGTGTGCCTGCACCATTGATTTGTAGAGTCGTTTCATGCCGGCCAAAATAACCATCATCGTAAAATAGTTTCGACCATTTTAGGTTGTATCGTAAAATAGTCAAGACTATTCCACGTTATATCGTAAAATGGTCAGGATTGCTTCGGGGCAGAGAGGGAAGAATTTTGCGCCTTTCCCCGGAATTCGCTGCGCTGCTTCCGGGCTGCTCTGGGTTCAGTTGTCGATATGTGTTTTGTCCCGAAATCGCTCTTTTGTCACCAAAAGTTCAGGTTTTCGTTGTTTGTTCGTTTAGAGTTACTGGAGAGAGAGTTACTGGACAGCCACGGTCAGGCCAGAGCAATGATCATATCGGGACAGGCAGGCAATGAATACAGGTGACGACTGCAAAGCCGGCTCCGGGTCCAGGGTGTTGCCGTTTCCGGCCCTGACCCGTAAAGGTCGTGGTGTTGAGGGCAAGCCTGTAGATCTGCTCGTTAGTCTGTTCAACAGTTACAACCGCTCTTTGACTCTGTTTTTACGCAACCTGGTC
>JBNKFQ010000059.1:0-6070 GCA_050289385.1 Porticoccaceae bacterium
TTCCATCAGGAGCACGGTGAAGTTTGCCCGGCTGGCTGGAATGCCGGAGACAAGGGTATGAATGCCTCTCCGTCAGGTGTTGCCGCTTATCTGAGTGAGAACGCCGACAAGCTCTGATAAACAGACGGTTCCTGGTACTCCGTTATCGATCCCGCTTCGGCGGGATTTTTTTACTGAAAATCGTGAGCCATGCTCTGCGTGTAGGCCGCGAACCAGCTTTTAAACCTTGTCAGTCGCATCCGTTTGCCTTTTAATGGTGAGGGCACCCGCAAGTGGTTTGCCCATAAAAGTAAAGGAGATAACTGATGTCTGAAGAAAATAACAATACGCCTGAAGTCACGTCTACCGATACTGCACAACCCGCCGCTGGTGAAACTCAAGCACCGGCGAGTCCAGAGAAGGACGACATCAATTTGGCACTGCTGGCACACGTTCTTGTTATCTTTACCGGGTTCGTTGGCCCGTTGATTATCTGGTTGGTCAAAAAAGATGACAGCGAGTACGTTGGTGCTCAGGCAAAAGAGGCCCTGAATTTCGCAATTACCCTGATTCTGGGTTATATCGCGGCTGCTATTCTCACCGTTATTCTGATTGGTATCCTGGTTTATGTGGCGGTTGGCCTGATGAACCTGATTTTGCCAATCGTTGCTGCGGTCAAGACCTCAAAAGGAGAGTCTTACCGTTATCCCCTCACTCTGCGTTTATTGAAATAACAAAAATTGAAATAACAAAAGCCCGAATAGCGTTTTCGCTATTCGGGTGGGATTTACGGCAATAGTCAAAGTTATGCTGTATCGGCAGGTGTTTCGCTGTGGCGTTCGATATCGGCTGCGGTTAGTGCGCTCATATTGAAAATACCGCGCGAGGTTACCGACGGTATAACAATATGGGCCGGCTTTTCATAGCCGGTCAGGAACGGACCAATCAGCAGCGCATCGGTAAAGGAGCGAATCAGACCGAGTGCAATATTGGCGGTATCCAGGTTGGGCATAACCAGCAGGTTGGCTTGACCGGTCAGATTGGCCTCGGAATAGGAAAGCTTTCGATTCTTTTCGTTCAGCGCGCTGAGGGAATGCATTTCACCGTCCAGCTCAATATTCGGGAACTCTTTACGCAGAATGGCGGCGGCCTTCCTCATTTTTTTGGCGGACGGCGCATTGGACGTGCCAAAATTTGAGTGGGACAGCAGGGCAACCTTGGGTTTTATGCCAAAGCGTTTAACAAACTCTATGCCGGCCCTTGTCTTGGCAATAATTTCCTCTACAGACGGGTCAACGGTGAGAAATGAGTCGGTTAAAAATACTGGCCCGGATGGCATTAACAGCGCGCACACCGATGAGATGTGGTTGCCGCTACCGGTTTCTCCCAGTATTTGCTGAATCTCGTTGAAATGATCGAGAAAACGCCCGACTTTACCGCAAATCATGCCGTCGGCTTCATCCAGCGCCACCATCACCGCAGCGAGCGCGGTGTTGTTGCTGGTGATCACCGATTGCGCGGCTTCAACCGAGGTGCCGCGGCGTCCGGTAATGGAGTGATAGAAACGCCAGTAGCGGTCGTGCTGTTCGGCGTCGCGGGGATTAAACACATCGATATCCACCCCGGGTTTCAGGCGCAAACCCAGGCGATGAATTTTTTGTTCAACAATGTCGGGGCGGCCCAGGACAATCGGCCGCGCCACTTTTTCGTCTACCACTACCTGAACGGCCAAAAGCACGTCGTCGTTTTCGCCTTCGGCATAAACCAGTCGACGCTGTGGCCCGCGCTGGGCAGTTCTGATAACGGGTTCCATAAACAGACCAGCACGGTTGACGAATTCGTGCAACTGTTTGCGATAGGCGTCCAGGTCCTCGATGGGGCGAGTGGCAACACCGCTGTTCATGGCCGCTTCGACTACCGCGACCGGAAGTTCTTCCACCAGGCGAGGGTCAAAGGGCTTGGGAATCAGGTAGTCGGGGCCAAATTTAAGGTCTTCACCCGCATAAGCCTCGGCAACAACATCCGTGGCTTCCTTGGTTGCCAGATCCGCGATCGCTTTGACGCAGGCCTGTTTCATTTCTTCATTAATGGTTGTGGCTCCGCAATCGAGTGCACCACGGAAGATGAACGGAAAACACAGTACGTTATTGACCTGGTTCGGGTAGTCGGAGCGACCGGTAGCCAGGATCGCATCCGGGCGCACAGCTCTGGCGTCTTCCGGCAGGATCTCCGGCACCGGGTTGGCCATGGCCAGAATCAGGGGGTCCCTGGCCATTATTTTTACCATATCGGGTTTTAGCAGGCCGGGTCCCGACAGGCCCATAAAGATATCGGCGTTTTCCATCGCATCGGTCAGGGTACGGGCTGGTGTATCTGCCGCCAGCTTTTCTTTCCACGGGTTCATATTGTCCTGACGGCCCTGGTATACCACGCCGGCACGATCCACCAGAATCAGGTTGTCCTGTTTCAGTCCCATGCTGATCAACAGCTCAACGCAAGCGATACTGGCTGCTCCAGATCCGGATACAACCAGTTTTACATCCTTTATCTGTTTGTTGACAATGCGCAGACCGTTGTACACAGCAGCGGCGGCGACAATTGCTGTACCATGCTGGTCGTCGTGGAATACCGGAATTTTCATGCGTTCGCGCAATTTGCGTTCTACCAGGAAGCATTCAGGAGCCTTGATATCTTCCAGGTTAATGCCACCGAATGTTGGTTCCAGCGAAGCGATGGTATCCACCAGTTTGTCGACATCTGTTTCGTCAATTTCGATATCAAAAACATCGATGTTGGCAAACTTCTTGAACAGAACCGCTTTGCCCTCCATCACCGGCTTGGCAGCGAGCGGGCCAATAGCGCCGAGGCCGAGTACAGCGGTGCCATTGGTTACCACACCCACCAGATTACCGCGGGAGGTCACTTTTGCCGCATAATTAGGGTCGGTGACGATCTCCTCACAGGCATATGCTACGCCCGGTGAATAAGCGAGAGAAAGGTCCCGCTTGTTGGCAAGGGATTTGGTGGGCTGGATTTCCATTTTGCCCGCTACAGGATGTGTGTGGTAGCGCAATGCGCTCTCTTTTAACGATTCGGCTTTTAACGATTCGGTTTTGCTTGAATCCGGCATGTAAAACTCCGCAGTGAGACCGGTCAGAATTTAAGAGAGGCAATTGTGTCACTAAACCAGGCTGTAGGCCAGAAGACAAGCGCCTTTATTCAAAATAAAATGATCCAGATAGCGATTCCAGATGTCGACCTCCGGCGGTCGACACTATCACTTTGAAGGAGTACTAATGCTACACTGCACAACTTCAACAGAGGGTTGGATATTTTGTACAAGATAGCTTTATGTATCGGTTTGTTGAATCTGTCGTTTTTCTGTCATGGGGTTGAGGGAGGAGCGGCAGAGCTTTTCAAGCGACACGGTGACAACATATACCAGATCAGACTGGTGGATCTGGCCTCCCACGAAAAATCAGCATTGGGCAGCGGGTTTCTGGTATCGGCACAAGGGGTACTAGCCACCAATTACCATGTGATCGAGTTTGCCATATCGCAGCCGGGTAAATATCGCATAGAGTACCTGGGAGCGGATGGCCGCAAGGGTGACCTTGTCCTGCTCGATGTCGATGTCGTCCATGATCTGGCATTGCTCAAATCTGCAGCCCTGGTGGGCCAGCCCTTTGAGTTGTTGCAGCAGGAACCGCAGCGGGGCGAGACTATTTATTCGCTTGGCAATCCCCACGATATCGGTTTTACCGTGGTGCCGGGGACGTATAACGGTATTGATGAGCGCAGCTATTATCGCCGTATTCATTTCTCCGGCTCGATTAATGCAGGTATGAGCGGTGGCCCGGTGCTGGACGCCATGGGCAGGGTCGTCGGCATCAACGTGTCTTCCGCTGGCAACCAGATCAGTTTTCTGGTGCCGGTTTCCGAATTGCAAAACCTGGTTCTGGAGTGGCGACAACGTGGTGGTCCGGTGGCTGATTTCAAGCAGCGTATCTCCATGCAGTTGCACGCCAATCAGGAGCGTTTGATCACCAGTATGCTGGGCCGAACCTGGAATACTCAACCTCTGGGTGAAGCGACAGCGGTAGGTGAGATGCAGCCATTTGTGAAATGCTGGGGCGAATCCAGCGACGATAAACTGCGTTATAAACAGGTAAGCAGTACCTGCCAGGGTGATGAATATATATATTTAAGCCACACCTTTACCACTGGCAACATTAATTACCAGTTTTTCTGGATGGACGCCGACAAACTTAACCGTTGGCAGTTTTACAATTTGTATGAAAACCTGTTTGACAGTTTTATGCCGGATAACCGTGCCGGAAAAAATGATGTCAGCGACTTTATATGTGACGAACAATTTGTAGAGGGTGCAAAGGGCGATGAAAAAGCCGTTTTATGTACTCGCGCCTATCGCGATTTCCCGGGACTGTTTGATGTGGTTTATCTGGGCGGCAGCATACACAACAACAAACAGGCATTTGTGCGCCACTTTACGTTGGCAGGAGTTACGCGTGCCAGTGCACAAGCCTTTCTGAAACGATTTATGGCAACAGCTCTATGGCAGTAATTATTGAAGTCCGTCGTCGTGGCGGCCAACTGGTTGAGCGTTGTCGCTGCGCCGGTGACAGTTTTAGTGTCGGACGCTCGTACGATAACGACGTCATCATTGATGACCCCTATGTCAGCCCGCACCACATTCGTCTGGACCTGGACGAGGACGGTTGGAAAATTACCGACCTGGACAGCCTGAACGGTTACCGTGTCCAGCAGAATGGTCATACCGTTACGCGGAATGTTGTTCAGTCGGGTGAGACAATACGGCTGGGGCAGATGATGTTGCAAGTGTTTAATACGCATCATCCGGTTGCGCCTGCGCTGAAAATTAACGGTTTGGAGCGACGCCTCAAAATACTTGGCAGGCACAAAATATGGCCGTTGGTATTGTTGGGTGTGCTGGGCATGTCTTTACTGGCTCTGTATCAAAATTCGGTGGCCGAAATCAAACCGATGAGCATGGTTAATGTGCTCGTGAACCAGTTGGTGCAGATTGGTGGCGTAGCTCTGTTGTGGGCTTTGGCTGGCCGAATATTTCGGCATCAATTGCGGTTTTTCTCGCACATTTCTCTCTGGGCTTTGTATTTTATGCTTGCCCGTTTTGCCGACACGGTTGCTGATGTCATCGGTTATAACCTGGGGTCTGACCAGGCCAGCTTTGTGGTCAGCATCGTATTAAATCTTGCGCTGTTGATGGCAGTGGTATGGTGCAGCCTGTCGTTGGCGACAAACTTGCATTCGCGCGGTCGGTTCTGGGCGGCGCTGGGGGCCAGTATCATTTATCTGTTTTTGCAATTTTTTGAAGTCTGGCGTTTTGAGCAGTTGTTTACCGGTACGCCACAGTATCAGGGGGGCATGAAACCGCCAGCTCTGACTTGGGCGCCATCGAAACCGGAAGGTGATGTTTACACCCTGCTTGACGAGTTGTTCGACAAGGCTGAAAAAGAAGCCAAAGAGGCTGAAGAAAAAGAGGCCAGAGAAAAGCGTCAATAGACAATCGGGTTGGGTTCAGTACTCAGGGTTGCAAAGCGCCGTCGGCGCTTTGCGGTTCGCGCCTTTTATCTTTCCAAATAATCAAGCCTTCCATACGTCATTCTTTCTATTTACAAAAAGGGGGTCCACTTTCCCGGAATCGCCGCCTATGCTAATTGGGAGAATCCATTTGCGAAGGCAGCTCTATGGAGCATTCGGCCGAGAGTCGGCGAAATCCGCTGATTGATCAGTGGTACGGGCAGTTCAAAACCCGCCTGGTGCAGTATTTGCGCCGCGGTGTTCACGTTGACGCCGATGTTCAGGATCTTGCCCACGAGGTCTACTATCGTCTTTTGCGTGTAAAAAACCCCGAGGAGATCCAGTCGCCACCGGCCTATTTATTCCGCATAGCCACCCATGTGCTGGATGAGTGGCGAACCCGGGGAGGACGATTCCCGGAAGATGATTCAGTAGCTGCTGATAGTCTGCCTGGAAAAGATAATCCTGATATGCCATTGGAAAATGCACAACGGCAAGCTGACATTGA
>JBNKFQ010000060.1:0-4770 GCA_050289385.1 Porticoccaceae bacterium
TGTTCGATGTTCGATGTTCGATGTTCGATGTTCGATGTTCGATGTTCGATGTTCGATGTTCGATGTTCGATGTTCGATGTTCGATGTTCGATGTTCGATGTTCGATGTTCGATGTTCGATGTTCGATGTTCGATGTTCGCTGTTCGAGGCGCAAGCTTACCAGCTTGCCGTGGCTACGCCCTGTTTGCCTGCGGCGCTGCTCTGCCCTCTGCCTCCTGTCCTCTGAACGTCCGAGGCCTTTTCGTCCAACCTCGAACATCGAACGTCCAACATCGAATATCACCCTCCCATCAGCTAACCTGTATAATATTTCCCATCTGTCACACCGCTCGGCACAATGGCACTTACTAACCTCAACATCACCAACAGTTTTTACCAACTTGGCAACGACTTTTATTCAGAAGTAAAACCACAGGCGCTGAATAACAGCAAGCTGGTGGCTTATTCACCTTCAGCAGCGGCACTGTTGGGCCTGGATATTAGTAGCGCAAATACTGACGACCTGTTGCAACTGACCAGCGGTGCCTGGATTCCAGAGGGAGGTAATCCACTGGCCATGGTATACAGCGGGCACCAGTTTGGTGTTTATGTGCCCCGCCTTGGAGATGGACGCGCCATTCTGCTGGCAGAGGTCAATGGACCTGACGGCAAGTGGGACCTGCAACTGAAGGGTGCTGGCAAAACCCCGTACTCTCGCTTTGGCGATGGTCGCGCGGTATTGCGCTCTACCATCCGCGAGTATTTGTGCAGTGAAGCCATGCATGGCCTGGGTATTCCCACCACCCGTGCCCTGTCGATTGCAGGCAGCAACGAACCCGTACAACGCGAAGCGGTTGAAAGTGCTGCCATGTTAATCCGCCTGGCTCGCAGCCATGTGCGTTTTGGATCATTTGAATATTTTCACTACACCAACCAGCACCAACAAATTCGAGAACTGGCCGACCATGTGATTGCACATCATTACGCGGAGTTGGTCGATGACGAAAATCGCTATGCCGAATTTTTCCGACGCACCGTACTGGCAACCGCTGAAATGATTGCCCACTGGCAGGCTGTCGGCTTTGCACACGGCGTGATGAACACCGATAACATGTCTATTCTCGGCGACACGCTGGACTATGGCCCCTATGGTTTTCTGGATACCTATGACCCGCACTTTATCTGCAACCACTCTGATGAAGCAGGTCGCTATGCCTTTAACCGACAACCTGGCATCGCCTTGTGGAATTGCAACGGACTGGCGCATGCGCTGTCCAGCCTGATTGACTCCGATCTTCTGACCAGTGCTCTGGAAGAGTACGAACCCCATTTTCTGGAAACGTATTTTCGCTTGATGCAGCCTAAATTGGGCCTGGTTGGGCGCCATGAGGACGATGGTGAACTGATCGATTCACTATTGGCATTGCTGGCAGAACAACAGATCGATTACACGCTGTTTTTCCGCCGTCTTTGTGCATTCAGTACAAAGCGAGACAATATTGAAATTCGATCATTGTTTACCAACTCCGAAGCATTTGATCAATGGGCGCAACGCTATATTGATCGACTGGCAGGGGAATCTTTATCCCAATCGCAGCGGCAGGAATCCATGCGCAGGGCCAATCCCAAATACATTTTGCGAAACTACATGGCAGAATTTGCCATCCGCAAGGCGGAAGACCAAGAGGATTACACCGAAATTGAAAAACTTCGCCAGTTGCTTGCCAGCCCTTTTGACGAACATCTGGATATGGAACATTATGCAGAACTGCCACCGGAATGGAGTTCCGGAATTTGTGTCAGTTGTTCTTCCTGATAATTTCAATTTCGGGGTTGTGTTGCCCGGGGCAAAACCCACGTCGCCACTCATGGCCGCGGCGTGGGTGATTGGAAGCTTTCAGATAACGCTTAAAGCTCTCTAACCCTCCAAAAAAATCCCGGAGCCTTACCATCAATGGCGTTAATACGAGCAATATCGTCTACCCGGTAGCGCCCCCTGTCACCGACGGTAAAATCATAAACATTATCACTTTGGGCCGGCCCATTGGGCTTGTCTTCACGGTTGAAGTACAGCACAGACCCCTTGTAGGCCCACTGCCGAGTGCCGTCGGGGCGGTCCACAGGCTCCCAATACCCCTGAGGCCTGGCATCTGCCGTGGCCGCCAACGGATGCCAGGTTTTCAGGCACTCGGCATCACAGCCGCTCAGTCCCAGACGCTTGCCTTTTTGATAAGTGACATCCTGCCGAAAAAATCCTTCGTGAGTATTGCGCAGATACAGTGCTTTTCCTTTATCAGTCGACAGGATATCGCCGTGACTGGGCTCCTTGCGAACAATCACCCCTGCGGGCTGGAAGTGAGACACCAGAGTTGCCAAACTCCAACGTTCGTCATCTTTCTCTTTAGCATAGTCCAGACCTTTTATTTGGCCGGTTTCGAGATCACCGTGATAGCTGAACAACGGTTTGCCATCATAGGCCCACTGCCTGGTGCCGTCCGTGCGTTGCACAATGGTGAACCTGCCGACCGAACGAGCCAGTTGTGCCGCAGCCAACGGTATCCATTTGCGCTGGCACAAGCCCTGGCACGACTCGGCTTCGTCGGTAGCGCCATCAAAGGTGTACAGGGTTTTGTCATCCCGGGTAACAAACACCACACTGCTGGCACGGGGTACGTTGACAACGCCAACACCCACAGGTTTGTCGACAGTCACCCCGGGCTGATAGCGCGCCAGTCTCCAACCCTGTGGCGGCAGTAACGGGCCGTCGGGATGTTTAGCGCGATACTCATCAATCTTATCGGCGTTTTCACTGTACAATTCCGCTGCGGCCAGATTATTAGCCACTTCGTTAATTGAGGTTTCCCTGGCAAAACGGTACAGGGGCCGCCCCTGATAAGCCCACTGCTGACTGCCGTCATCGCGATTTACCAGGCTCCAGTTTCCCATGGCTACCGCGCCCTCATCTGCAATTAACGGTGGGAACTGTTCCACGCATTCGCCTACGCAGTTTGATTTATTTGAGCCGTCCCCATCGTATGTAAACAAACTGTGGCCCCTGGCATCACCCAAATGGGTCCACAAAGTGCGCACGGTGTAGTACACCATCACCTGAGTGATATCGATCAAGACAATTCCGGGCGGGGTTGAATAGTGGATAGAGGTTGAGGTATGGGGAATCAAGGGCTTTTCACCTTCTTGTCGTTCTCCGGCCCAAACCTGGCGATTGCCAACAAGCACCACCAACAAACACCACAAAAAACACTTCAAGGCCCAACGGCAGTATGCTGTTTTCAATTCACTATACCCTGTTCTCAATTCACTATTCATTTAAGCCAACACATCCGCAAACGGTTCGGTGACACGGTTGGAATCCTCCCCCCAGCTTTTAACCGGAATACCCAACGCACGCTGACAGGTAAAGCCAACCTGAGCGACGGTGCCTCCATTGCCGGAAATGTGGTAACCGTTTTTCATTCCACCACTGGCACCACCAGCAGTGAAAATCGGAAACCCGGTAAGCGAGTGCCAACGGGCAAAACCATGCTCGGTATACGCCATCATAAGGGTGCGGTCCAGCAACGTAGTCTCACCTTCCTGAACACTGTCCAGCTTTTGCACAATACTGACAAAGGCTTGCATATACTGCTCGGCAAACCAGTGAACCATCGGCTGATAACCCAATTCCGGATCATCCTGCTCCTGGTGTGTATACACATGATTGCTGGATGGGTCACCAGCCTTGACCACATTAGTGCCCATGGAAAGGTTAAAGATTCTTGTTTGGCCACAGGCCAGAGCATGCACCATCAAATCGGAAAACAGATCATGCATGCGAATAATATTGTGGATTGCGAAGTTGGAGTCTTCAGTGGGGGGGGCGTCTGGAACCGTGCAGGCAGGCATCGGTTCGGGACGCTCCAGTTCCAAAGCCAAACGCTGTTCCAAATCGCGCATGGACGAAAAAAATTCGTCGAGACGTTCACGGTCTCTGGCGCCGACTTTCCCTTCCAGTTTTTTGCGATCTTCCCTGACAAAAGACAGCGCGCTTTTGTCCAGCATAACCATCGGATCAGGCGTAAATTCAGCCGCATTCGGGTCTTTGAAGCCTTCGCCAAAAATACGTTGATAAAGCGCCACCGGAGAAATTTCCGCCGGCACACGGGCGTTTTCACCGCGAGCGCTGTAACTGTTGGTGGCGTCGCCGTCGCAGGCGGCGGTAATCGCGGGGAAGCGGGTCCGCACCCGCAGTTGTTCGCCAATCAAATTATCCAGACTTTGAAATGACACTCCGGCCCAACCACCGTTAAATCCCGGCACTTTGCCGGTGAGAATCGCCTCTACCGAAGAACTGTGCACTGTATGTGGTTTGCCATCCAGAAAGGCTTCCATATTGCTGAAGATATTAATCTTGTTCCTGATTGGCTCGAACAGTTTCAATTGTGGCGCCATCGTGTAATCACGACCGGTTCCCCCTGGCTCCCACCTGCCGGGACACAAACCCAAGCCCCAAAACCAGGTCCCGAAACAACTCGGCAGGCTGCTGCCATCTGCAAGCGCCGTCCCGTTTTCGTCCAAAAACAGATCGAGCATTGGCAATCCAACGCTGACCGCTGAACCGTGTAACATACCCCGCAAAACAGTGCGACGGCTAATATTGTTGTACTTCATGCGACTCCCCTTTTTTAGTTCGGTCACTTTATGTCAGACCCGGATACCGGATAACAAATTTAGCAATTATCGTGCAGCGACAGACTCGGCGTTTTCCTATTCCGGCAATTCACCACGGTAAAA
>JBNKFQ010000061.1:0-26583 GCA_050289385.1 Porticoccaceae bacterium
GATTCTTTCAGAGTTAACTGGCTAACACGTTATATAGACAGATCGGCAGTAGATGTGCAAGTTCCACTGGAATACTATGATGAATACTATGTCTCTTCCCGAACTTATCATGATGTGTTTGTAAATTATGCCGCGAGTGAAGATGTTGATATCACATTTAGTATCAAGAATGTATTCGATGCGATTCCTCCCGGAAACCCTTCAACATACTCCGGGGCAGGTCGCGCCTCGTTGTACGACAATCTTGGCCGGTATTTTCTCGTGGGTGCAAAAATAAGATTTTAGCCAACCTGACACTGTTGGTTACAACAGGAAATGATAGCGATCTTGCAGCGGCGCCGTATTTTTATGGTGCCGCTGTTCTTTATGCAGGCGGAAAACATCGCTGGCCAGGTTTATTGAATTAACCGGCGCATACCATGAGCCAGTTTTTGTATTTCAGCAGTGCGCCTTTCTTTTTGCTTGCTCGATAGAGAGTTATTTATATTGGCAATCAGCGCAAAGGTTAGTTGCTGATTGTGTCTGTGAACTTCCACTTCTCCATCTTTCAGATGTTTTTCCGGTGCAAACAGAACAGTGCTGATTAACTGTTCCAGCTTGTCGAGCCGCGTTAATCCGGTATGGCCAAGTGCATCCTGCAATTGCCTGTTTCGGGTTCGACGTTGAGCCAATGTCATCTCGGCAGTCGGCTGAAATTCCTCGTTCCACTGAGCAATCATCAGTTTCTGCGATTTGCTTAACTTGCCTGTAAACGACTGGAACGACTTGATCGCTCCTTCCAGTCTTTCTTCCTTAAGGGTTTCTGTATCGGGTTCTATACGTTTTTTGTAAAACTCGTCCAGATTTTCATCAAGCTCTTCCAGTAGTTCGATCGCCTGTGTTGCAGACAAGGAGTTGAGCAGTTGCAGCACGGGTGTTTTAATTTCTGCAAGCGAAGAGTGGAACAGCTCCTGGATTTCTATGGCCTTGGTACGCACTTGTTCGGCAGTCAGCTCTCCCTGCTCCAATTGCCCGGCAAGAGAATCCAGAAAATCGGCATAACGTGGAAGCTGCGTTTGCCGGTGCCAGTCGTGCAAGGATTTTATGTCCAGCTTTAATTGCGTGCGTTGATCCTCATTGAGTGAAACATAACCGCGTACTTTCCAGCCGATCCACCAGCCAGCGAGGTTGTACGAGAGCTGAGTGGTACAACTGGAAACCAAAAAAGCCGCCATAATCAGGCTGACGAGCAAGCCTGTGCTCCGTATTGAAAACTTTTCGGCCGTTTTGGTCACAATGTATTATTTGCGTTGACATATTGTTGTTTCAAGTATATGCAAAAAATGGAAGAAGGGCTGTTGATAGGCGGCTTAAATTCAAGGGTTGTCATTTGTCGACCAATTGTCTTATCTTTTCGCCCCCGTGACTTATGATCTGTCAGGACTTACACTTTTACAGTCAATTCGTATGTACTGGTGGTACACTTTTTGAGCAGCTCACAACCCGATGATGCGCCGGTGAAAAACCTGTACCTGAAGTATTTTCAGGAGTTGCGGGCCTATTTGCTCAAAACTTTTGGTGCTGGCCCGCCTGAACCCGAAGATATTGTTCAGCAAGCATTTACTCAATACGCAGCCATTGAAGACAAGGGCTCCATCAGTAATCCCAGAGCTTTTCTTTACGCTTCGGTTCGCAATCTGGTGCTGGACACCAAGCGTCGTGACAAAACCCGACAGGAGTATTTTGAAAATATTACGGTTTTTCAGTCCGGGGAGTACGATTTTTCGCCCGAGCGCGTCTTATTGGCGCAGCAGGAGTTGGAAATGCTCTACCAGACCATGGAAAAAATGCCAAAAAAACGTCGGCAGATGCTGATGTTAAGGGGTATTGACGGCCTTAAATTCAGTGAGATAGCCCAGCGTAACGGAATGACAGAAGGTGGTGTTCGCAAACACGTCAAACACGCCTTATTGGAGTGCATGAACGCTCTGGATGCCATGGACGATGCCCCTGCCAATGATCAACAAGGAGACAACTCATGACTGCCTTAGCCGGTGAAAGAAGCCAGGCTCGAATTAATGAAGAGGCTGTGGAGTGGGTAGTTCGCCTTAATTTTGATGAGCTGGATGACAAACAACGGAGCAAGGCTCAAGAGCATTTTGATCAGTGGTTGCGCGCAGATGATCGCCATCATCATGCGTGGATCAAGGCAGAGAAACTTCGCGAGAACTTGGCCGATATGAAAGGCCAGCCGCAAGTAAACAGGCTGGTAAATACGGCAAAAACAGAATCTGCGACCTGGTTTGGCTGGGTGCAATCTTTGCTGCGCCCGGCTGTAGCAATTCCTTTGTTTGCTGTTCTTGTGGTGGCAATTTGGTTGCCTGGATTGGTCGAATCTCCGCAGGCAACAGAGAATTACTCTACGGCAGTAGCCGAGGTAAAAGATATTGTTCTTGACGACGGCAGTCAGGTTACTCTGGGGGCACGCTCGGCCATTCAGGTCACATTGGGTGCGGGTCATCGACGTGTGGTTTTTAGCCACGGTGACGCCTTGTTTGACGTAAGCAAAGACCCGACCAGGTCTTTTAGCGTAGCGATGGGTGATGTCGAAGTGCGAGTGGTAGGAACAGCCTTTGACCTGCATAGAGGTCCGCGTGAAATTCGTATCGGAGTAAGAGAAGGTGCGGTAGATATCGTGTTGGCAGAACAAACCAGGCGCCTGAAATCAGGTGAGTTATTACGGATTGTTGGTGATCAACCTGCTGAAGTTACACCGTTCGACGCCAATATCAGTGGTTGGCGCGATGGTTGGCTGGCATACAATAATGTCAGCCTTGCTGAGGTGATTGCCGATGCCAACCGCTACAGCAAGAGCACTATTTCACTTTCCAGCCCTGAACTGGGCGATTTTACCGTGACCACCTCGTACAGCGTTGACCAGCTTGACGATATGCTTAGAAGTCTTGAGCAGGCTCTGCCACTTGAGGTGATAAAAACACCGGTTGGAATTTTATTGAAAAGTACACAGCAGTAGTATTCAAAAAAACCGGACAATTTTTTGTCACTTGGTACGTTTTTTTTAGCATGCACGTCTAATCACCGCAAAGCACACTTACAGATCAATTGGGGGTTAGGTTATGAACTATTCTTTTAGGACAAGGCGGCGTAGTGCCGGTTTTTTACTGCGTTCAATTATTTCGCCAACTGCGGCACTGCTGCTTTCCGCTCCGCTGGCTTTTACCAGCGCACTGGCAAAAGAAACTTTGCAACAGTTTGATATTCAATCCTTGCCTTTATCGCAAACATTACTGGGGCTGTCTCGCCAAAGCGGCAAGATTATTACGCTGCCAAATAATATCGGTGAGGGAATCACGGCTCCCGCCGTGGTGGGTGAGATGTCTCTACCGGATGCGTTGGCTCAAGTGCTTGATGGAACGGGGTTGGTATTTGAACAATCGTCTGAGAATTCCTATGTTGTAAAATCGCAGGGCGCGGCGGTTGAAAAAGGGGTGGGAGTTAAAAAGGAGAATGATGACAGAAAGCAGGTTATTGAAGAGATGGTAGTCACTGCGACCAAGCGCGAAACCAGCTTGCAATCAACAGCAATGTCGATATCCGCCCTGCTCGGTTCCGAAATGGAAGAAAGAGGCGATGTGTCTCTGGCCGATATTGCCGAGTCGGTTCCGGGGATTACCCTTCAAGAGTACGGGCCCGGCGAACGGTATGTGACGTTTCGGGGGATATCGGCAAGCAGCACCGCTTTCAACAACAGTACCGCGACAACTGCTTTTTTGGGCGATGTGCCATTTACTGGTCAGACTTTTGGGCCGGGGGATATTCGTCTAGTGGATATGGCCCGGGTGGAACTCTTGAAAGGTCCCCAGGGCACCTTGTTCGGTAAAAGTGCGGTGGGTGGCGCCTTGCGTTATATTCCCAATGATCCGACCACGGAGGATGTTGAGGCAGGTTATCAAATATACAGCTCGTCGACAGCCGACAGTGACGACACAAATTGGGGTGGTCATGGCTACCTCAATCTGCCGGTTTCGGATGTCCTGGCTTTGCGGGGTGTATTTTACAAGTACGATAACGCGGGGTTTATCGATAACCTGGGTACCAACACCAAAGACGTCAATACAGAAGATACTGTCGGCGGGCGGTTGGCCATGCGTTGGAACGTTACGGACCGGACGGACTTGGACGTGCTCTACTTTACCCATAAAACCACGGCTCTCGGCGGTCAAAACGCAGGAATACAGAGCATTGCCAGTGTGTACTCACCGACCCCGCACGATGCATCCGCCCCTTTTGCGTTGCCAGACAACGTTATGGATCCGGATGTCAACAACCCCAGCTACTACACGAATTTCAACGCGATTTCCACCAACCGCTATGAAGGTGTGCAGGTGAAACTGGGTACGGATTTTGACTTGCTGAGGCTCGACCTTATCGCCGGTTACCAAAAACGTCGATGGATTTCCGAGTCGGACGTGATTAACTATTTGTGGGTATTTGACGGAAGCACTACTGCAATTCAGCGGCATGACCGCAAAGTTACTGGGCAAACGCTGGAGCTGCGGTTGACGTCCAACAGCGATACAGCCGTGGATTGGATCGTTGGCTTGTGGTATGAAAATGAAAAAATGGACGGAGATACACTTGGCTACGTGCGTGATTCCCTCAATCCTTTGGTGTTTGGCACAGTCCTTTGGGATGAAGGGCACCGCTTTTTTGATTATACACTCGATTCATCGCTGACGGAGATTGCCGGCTTTGCCGAACTGGGCCTCCAATTGTCGGATCAACTGAGAATATCCGGCGGCTTGCGTTACTCAAGCCTGAAAAGGGATACGGATATATTGACTGCGTCGGGCAGCCTGGATGGCACGACAAACAGTCTTATCGGTGTGGATCAAAGCTCTAGGGAAACCCCCGACACTTACCGTGCCACGATAGAGTATACGGTCAGTGACGATCTGTTTTTGTATGCGCTGGTCTCGTCCGGCTACCGAATTGGTGGATTTAACAGCGGTAACGCCATCAATGGTATTCCCCCATCAACTTATACATCGGATTCTGTGTGGAATTATGAGGGCGGTGTGAAGATGACCTGGCTCGATGGCCGGGCAACCACCAATGCCACGGTTTATTACATTGACTGGAGTGATATGCAACTGACTGTGATAGAGAAGGGCATCATCGCGGGCACTCGCAATGTCGGCAACGCCGAAGTGAGCGGCCTGGAGTTTGAAAGTCGTTTTGACGTGACGGAACACCTCACTCTTTCGGCCAACTATTCTTATATTGATGCCAAGTTTGCCGAAGCGTATTTGCGTGATCCAACCGATCCAGAGACTCTGCAGGCACGAAAAGGTCAACGCCTTCCCGGGTCCGCCAAGCAGAGTTTTTCGGTATTGGCCGACTGGGTCTATCCCGCTTTCACCTGGGGGGATATGCTGGTCGGCGCCGACTATCGGTACATCGGTGATCGCGTCAGCGAAATTGGCACTAACCCGAGCTTGCTGCCGAGTTATCAATTGGTCAACGCGCGGATCGGTGTTTCGATTCACGATGGACCGAATGTAACATTATTTGCCGATAATTTGTTCGATGAGAGAACCTTGCAAAGTACTGAAATCGGTGTCGGCCCCCTGAAGAGTTTTGTGGTCAACCGGCCGCGCGTAATTGGCCTGCGTCTTACTCAGAAATTTTAGGTGCAAGAGTAATACCTGTGGCGGAGACGGTGAACGCCCTCCGCCATAGAGAATCCCGTAAGCTAATTCCATGGACAGTTGATCTGTTAAACAGGGAGGTGTCAAGGGAGTTACATCAATCAAAATATCATCCCGGATATTTGTCTACAAAACATATTTCTGGATTAAAGTTTAAGGAGGAAGCAGGTAGTTTTGGGGCCGTTAACAATTACCCGGCAGGCGCTGCCGGAGTCCATTTTTTTCCTCAGCAAGGCAGAATGAGCGTGGTGTAGTCATTCTACGTGAGCGAGTGATTCTCCAGCCAAAGAAAGTGCCGCTGAGGGAAAAAATGGGCCCGGCCCCTTTCGTTTTAATAGAGGGGCAACAGCGCCTGCCGGGTAATTGTTAACGGCCCCTAGTCCTGGAATTTCCCTGTGATACAATTAGTCAAGATTCTACGATACAATTGGTCAATTTCGGATACATGGCTTTATACCGGCCTTTCGCTTAAATCGCTTCAAAACGACCATCACTGAAAAGAGCGTCGCTTTGCGGGCGTCAGAGGTTGGTCGAATAACTATCAGTTCTCACTTAATTCACTATTCCCCACTCCCCACTCCCCACTTCCCACTCCTCCCGGTAGGGTATCTACTCGCTGAAACGCTATAGTAAATAAGGTACGCGACAAGACAGGCGTTCTGATGGCTGGCGAACGAGACAGTGTGGTTGACTTCACCCATTGGCGGCAAGACGCAAGACGCAAGGTGCTTGAGCAAATGTTCAGGGAGCACGGCGACGCCTTGCGCCAGTTTTTGCGGGTGCGGTTCAATGCCGAGACGGATCTGGAGGATATTGTCCAGGACGTTTTTGTGTGGCTGGCGAAAAAGGATGACCTGCTCAACAGCGTATCGCCGCAGAGCGGCAGCAATCGCTCGTTTCTGTTGACCGCGGCAAACAGTATGGCGGTGGACCTGGAGCGCCGCAAGGCGGTGCGTCGGCAGTACGGCGCCAGCCAGCAGGACGAAGCGCGGCAACGGGTCATGGAAATAACGCCCGAAAAGCTGGCCGAAGACCGGCAACAACTCGAACATGTTCACAACGCCATACTCAATATGCGCCCTACATGGCGCAAAGTCTTTGTCATGAACCGCTTTGAGCACAAAAGTTACCGGCAGATTGCCAATGAAATGCGGGTGTCGGTAAAACAGATCGAAAAATACATGTCCCGCGCCCTGGGAGAGATCAGAAAAGCGGTTCGGCGGTCCGGGTCTCTGGCGAGTCAGGGGGAGGAGGCATAGAAATGGCTTTCAGGCATATAAAGGAACACCGCGAGCAATCCCGCTGGCGCCAGACCAATAATGCACTTGCCCGCCTGTTTTCGGGCGAACTCGATGATCGGGAAGTTAAGAAAATCAGGCGCTGGCAACGCGGTGATCCACAGGCGCGACAAGACTTCCTCGACGCGCTCCATATACTGGACGACGTGCAAGCCCTGGGAGAATGCCCGAAATACCAGGCGGAGTATCAAGAGATAGCAGTGGCACCGGTGGATAGCGCCAGAGTTCGCCGCTGGCCGACGCTGGCCACAGCGGCGGGAATTCTCTTGATGGCACTGGTTGCGGCAAGCCTGTTTGTGGACCACAGTCGCGATGCTGACATCGGCATGGATATCAAACGCTACGCCACGCGGGTGGGCGAGCAGAAAACCATTGTCCTCAGCGATGGCAGTGAACTGACCCTCAATACCACCAGTGAGGCCCTTGTGGACATCACCGATACCTACCGGAGGGTATCGCTGGAACGTGGGGAAGCTTTTTTCAAGGTCGCCAGGGACGCCACTCGACCTTTTGCTGTCAAAGTCGATGCCCGTTCGGTCACGGTATTGGGTACGTCGTTCAATATTCTGAAAACACCGGAACAGTTTACGTTAGCTGTATTGGAGGGGCGGGTTGCGGTTCATAAAACGGAGGAGCAGGTGATTGCAGCTCCTCCGCGGTTATTTCCGGAGTCAGATGTATCTGAAAAGCAGCGGGTTATTATCGACTCCCCTGGCCAGCGATTGGTCAGCGCGGGAACGGTAGTTAAATATCTGAGTTGGAAGGACAGGGCGGTTGCGAGTCACAGCGGGCAAATTCAGCGCATGACGAGCTGGCGCAAGGGATTATTGCGCTATGACGGCCAGCCCTTGTCGAGTGTGGTGCAAGAACTGAACCGCTACTCGGCCAAAAAAATACTGATCGAAGACGCTTCCGTAATGGATATCAATATATACGCCACCCTGCGAATCAATCGTATCAATGTGGCTCTGTCCGACCTGGAAAAAATACTGCCCATCAAAGTGGTTCAATATTTTGACCGAATAGTTATCAGCAAAAAGCCAGAGAATGGCGAATGATCAACAGACAATTAATTGCGCAATTATTTCACTATTCACCATTCCCTACTCTCTATTCAAACGGGTGGGGTATTTTGTTTTTGGTGCGCTTATACAGAGAGTTCGAAAGATCGAATTCGAGTTTACCAAATTTGCGATTACAAAAAGAGGTGGATGTTATGAGGGTAAAAGGCAGGGGAGATTGTCGAAAGTTTCTGGCAGCGGGTATTGCGTCGGCAGTTGCCTTATGTGTTTCCATGGCCGTTCAGGCAGAAGATAAAAAACATGATTTGAACCTGGAAGCCAACTACGCAAATGTTGCATTGCTGGAGTTGGGCGAAACTGCGGGCGCACAAATTATCATACCGGAAGAGGTGGGCAAAAAAACCTGGTTGCCAGCTATCAAGGGAGAGTACAACCTGGCAGAAGCGTTGACCTTTATTTTGAAGGACACCGGTTTGAGCTATGAATTTACCACGGACGATACGGTGCTGGTTACAGAATCCGGAAAAGACATTGATGGTAAAACTCGCAGGAATGAAGTGATTAGTGATAGTCAAAATTCTATTGAAGAAATGATAGTCACGGCTACAAAACGTTCTCAAAATCTCCAGGACACCGCAATGTCAATTTCGGCATTGTCCGGAGATATCATTGAAAGACGTGGTTTGACGAGCATGGGTGACTATCTGAACACGATACCCGGCGTTACTATGCAGGATCGCGGTGCAGGGCACAATTCAATTGTTATACGAGGTATCGCGTCTGATCCGCAAAAAGAAATCGAAGCAGCCGGAGTTTATTTTGGAGAAACACCGGTTTCAGGAGTTGGCCCCAACGCCAATGCCGGGTCGCTTGATCTGAAAATGGTTGATATCGATCGGGTTGAAGTCTTGCGCGGTCCGCAGGGTACACTCTACGGCGCGGGATCCATGGGCGGCATCGTGCGTATCATCCCGGCAAAGCCGAATGTCACGCAAACAGAAGGTGCTATCGCCGCGCAGTATTCGCAAACGGGAGAACTCGGTGGTGATAACAACAAGATACAGGGAGTATTTAATTTGCCCGTGGTAGCAGACAAGCTGGCGCTTAGAGGCGTGGCCTACCGCATTGACAACAGCGGTTATATAAAAAATATTGCCGGAAGTTACTCTGGCGATCACCCGGTTCTCGATAAAGTGAATACTTATGGTACTGCCGACCAGGCTAGGGATTTCGACGAAGTCGGCAGCAATAACACTACTGGTCTTCGGTTAACCACTCTGTGGCAGCCTAATGACCGCCTGGCAATTACTTTGGGTCATACTTGGCAGGAGGTGGAACAATCAGGCCTGAATGAAGTTGATCTGACCCTGCCGGGCACTTTCCAGCAGATCGCTTTATTGCCTGGGCCATTGGCCGAGTCAACGTCAGAGGGGCACAGCCCTGGTCCGGATGGATTGTTACAAGAGATTCATTTGACTCACCTTGTGGTGGATTATGATCTGGCGTGGGGCAATTTGTACAGTTCGTCTTCCTGGCTGGAAACCGATGGTGAATACAGGGCTGACATCAGCGGCCTCGAATTTACTTTGGCCCCTTACGCCCTCACATCAATAAGAGAGCACAAGAGTTTTGTACAAGAACTTCGCTTTGCTTCGCAATTTGAAGGTCCATTAGAACTGACTGCGGGTATTTATTACGAAAACAGAAAAACTGACGATATTGCCTCAGAAGGATTTTCAGGAGATCCTGCGCGTGCTATCGACGCCATTACCGCGATGGGTCGTGCCGGCCGGCCAATACCGGCTGATGCTCCAGCGGGTTTTATGTGGGAGACAATTAATGCTTTCGCGACTTACTATCAACCATTGAAGCAAAAAGCGTTTTTCGGTGAACTTTCGTATCAAATTACCGATCAACTTACAGCGACTGTCGGTGGACGACACTATGAATACGAACAAGAATATAAAATTCTGTTTAATGGCTTTTGGTTTGGATCTCTTGAGCCATTTGTCCATACCGACCTCGCTTTGAAGTCCGGTGGAGAAACCTACAAGGCAAACTTGTCCTGGACACCGAATGATGACAGCCTTGTTTATCTGCTGTGGTCAGAGGGGTATCGAGTAGGGAAGTCGAATCCTTATATATCCCGTTGCGATTCGGACAATAATGGAATTTACGATTTCCCGGATGGCACCAGTATTCCTTACCGGGAATTTCTTGAGCCGGATACACTGGAAAATTTTGAACTCGGATATAAGGCTGACATGGTTGATGGTCGTATGACATTGAATGCGGCGGTTTATCGCATTAATTGGGACGGCCTTCCAATAGAACTATTCCTTCCTTATTGCACGGCTGGGACTAATATCAATGCTGGCAAATCCACGTCGGAAGGCGTAGAGCTGGAAGCCCGTTTTCGTCTGATGGATACATTGGAGCTGGATGTCAGCGCTTCGTACAACGAATCAACGCTCGACGGAGACTCAAGCCTTGGTAACGACGGAGATGACTTGCCCGGATCTGCTGACTTTAACTTCAGCGCAGGACTGGAATACGGTTTTCATTGGTACGGATTTGATGCATTTGCCCGAATAGATTACGCCTATGTCAGTGAATATGATACTTACATTAATCAACCGGATTTTGTACCTTCATCTGGCGGTTACCAGCAAGTTCATTTGAAAACTGGCGTGACGGTTGGGCAATTCGATATCAATTTGTTTGTCAATAATCTGACCAACGACGATGCCATCACATGGACAGAATCGGGGTGGGGGACACGTGGGCAGTTGCGTGCTTATCGATTGCGCCCAAGAACAATGGGTTTCAATATTGGATATAGCTTCTAGCCGTAACTTTTGATTAAAAATTGACCGGTTGCACTTCTGTGAGGATAGGGTAGTCGGTCAATCATTTTTTGTTTGATAAAACTACAAGTCAAGATTGATAGATAGTAAACGACGTGGCATTTTCCTGTTATTAAACTAATTTGGGCCCTTTGCCGCTTGAGTTACCTTTTTTGTTCCCAAATTTTCCAGTTAGCACTTCCTGTTGTCCTTAATCGATTCGTTTTGCGTGAAAAGGAAAGTTTATGAAAAGTAATATACGTTTTTCCTCTCCTGTAAAGACTTGTATGCAAATCTTCCCCCATGGGATCAAGTGCATTTTTGTTTTTTTGTCTACAGTGACGCTTGCTGGCGAGCCAGCCTGGAATATCAGCGATACCGACCTGCCATCAATAGAAGCGGAATTTACAGTAAACGAAGGCACATGGATGAGTGTCGATGTCAGCCCTGACGGAAGCAAACTGGTATTTGATCTGTTGGGTGACATCTATCAGATTCCCGCCGAAGGTGGCGCAGCAACGTTGCTGCATGGTGGTTCCGCCATACAATACGCGCCCCGCTTCAGTCCCGATGGCTCAAAATTGCTCTATCTGAGTGATGAAAATGGTGGCAATAACATTTGGGTTTCCAGCGCCGATGGCTCTCAGGCTAAACAGTTGTTTGCAGAAACTCTGGATACCTTTACCCTGCCTGGATGGAGTGCTGACGGTGAATATGTGGTGGCGAGCAGGAGCCGCGCCAAATTTGCATCGCCATCCTCCATATGGCTATTGCATACCAGTGGTGGCAAAGGGCGACTGTTGACCGGAGACTCGAATGGACAGGGTTCCGTTTACGAACCGCAGTTGTCTCCCGATGGCCGCTATTTGTATTACACGGAAAACGTCTCTGTTGCCGCGTTCAATCGCAATCAGCCCAATTTCGCCATCAAGCGCCGGGATATGAACAGTGGCAATGTTGAAGAAATCGCGCGTGGGTTTGGTGGCGCGACCACGGGCCAATTGTCCCCTGACGGGCGACGACTCACGTTTATTCGCAGGGTCAGGGAAAGAACTGTGCTTTTTGTTCACGATTTGGCAACCGGAGAACAGCGGCCCGTTTATGATGGTCTGGACCGCGATATTTATGCCAACCCGGTTATGGGCGTGTTTTATCCACACTATGACTGGTTTCCCGATGGCCATCATGTGGCAATTTGGGCTGGCGGCAAACTGCATAAAATCAACGTCGATACCCAACAGAGCCAGGAAATTCCTTTTCGTGTGACCAGCCGCCACAAGATCACCAGGCCAGCCCGATTCGAAAACGACCTGTCTCCGAATAAATTCAGAGTTCGGGCCATACAACATCTGGAAGCGTCTGCCGATGGACGTTCAATTGTTTTCAATGCCCTTGGACATTTGTGGCAAAAAGCCTTGCCCAAGGGCAAGCCACAGCGAGTAACCTCAGCCGCGGAATTCGAAAATGATCCGGCCTATTCAGTCGACGGTAAATGGATTGCTTATGTCGCCTGGAACGATGAACGCGGTAGCGCATTGAATCTGATTGCCACCAAAGGCAATAAGACAAAAACCGTGGTCGCGACCAGCGGCATTATTAGGGAGCCTGCATTTTCATCTGACGGGAAAAAACTGGTGTACCGGGTTGAACGCAACAAGCAGTTGGGTGGTTTTCGCGCCAAGCCCGGTCTTTATTGGGTGTCGATTGACGGTGGTGAACCGCATTTCATTCGAACGGTGGGCCGAAATCCCCGGTTTTCTCCAGATGGAGAGCGGATCTACTATATCGATCCCTATTCAAAACCCGGGTATTTCAAGCGCCCGGTGGGCAATATGCTTGAAAGTGCCAGGCTCGATGGATTGGACGTGCAACAGCACGTCGGTGGCGACGGCATATTCGCGTTGACGATTAGCCCGGATGGGAACTGGATTGCCTTTAAGAAACTGCAACAATATTACCTTATGCCCTATCGCGAGACCGGAAGTATATTTCGATTGGATCGCCAGGAGTCGGCGGTACGGCAGGCCAGGCTGACAAGTAAAGGCGGCGATGAAATCGCCTGGTCCGCAGACTCCAGGCAACTTTACTGGATGTCCGGGGACAATATCTACAGGGCTGCGGTTTCAGAGCAAATGAACCCCGCCGCCGCTTTGCCGGAACCGATTGCAACAGTTGGCCTGGAGGCCCAGGTCGACAAGCCTGAAGGCGCGATAGCATTTACCAATGGTCGTATCATCACTATGAAGGGTGATCAGGTGATTGAGCGTGGCACCTTGGTGGTAAGGGAAAATCGTATTGTATCCATTGGTCCGTCCGACAGCGTAACCTTGCCGAAAAATGCCAAAATAGTGGATGTCGCGGGCAAGACTCTGATGCCAGGTTTTATCGATATGCATGGCCATGTCGAGACAAACTACGGTGCGGCGGAAATCATTCCGCAAAAATGGCCAAGCTTCTACGCGATTGCAGCTCATGGTGTCACTTTAAACTTTGACCCCTACAGTGGCTCGGAGCTGCAAGGGTTTGCCAGCAGCGAAATGAATCTCGCTGGTATTGCCGTAGGGCCGCGCTTTATTACGGTGGGGGATTTTATGTATGGCAGTAGAGGCATCGAAGAATTTACGCCAATCACAAGCATGGACGATGCGCACAACACATTGGCCAGAAAACATGATCAGGGCGCAATCATCGTAAAAAGTTACCAGCAGCCTTTGCGTCGACAACGGCAGCAATTACTCAAGGCGGCCAGGCAAACACGAATTATGGTTACTCCGGAGGGCGAAAACAATTTTTATAGTAATTTGAGTATGATTCTTGATGGGCATGTCGCCATCGAGCACGGCATACACTTGTACAATTACTACGATGACCTTGTTCAGTTTATCGCTGCAGGAGACACGTCATTGACTCCAACCCTGGCTATCGGAGCAGAAAACTATTATTACCAGACAACCAGACCCTGGGATTACTCCAAAGTTAAAACATTTATCCAGGAGACCACCAGTATCTACTCGCCCCTGCCCGGTGCGCGATTTGCGCCACCGCATGCGCGAGGCATGGTCGGACTCAACGCCACGGAAGAGCACTGGGACAACGAGTACCGGGCAATCGCCCGGGCGCTCAAAAAAGTGGACGATGCTGGCGGAACCATCACCACGGGCTCACATGGTCAAGTTCAGGGGTTGGGTCTGCACTGGGAAATGTGGGCCTTGTCCGAGGGCGGTATGGGCAATCATCGAGTATTGCGAGCGGCCACGATAAACGGCGCAAAAACCCTTGGTCTGGACGGCCAGGTCGGTTCGTTGGAGGTTGGAAAACTCGCCGATGTGATTGTGTTGGACGCCAACCCGTTGGCGGATATCCGAAACACCAACACTGTGCGTTACACCATGATCAACGGTCGTTTATACGATGCCTGGTCGATGAATGAAATCGGTAATTACAATCGTCCGCGCACCAGATTTTATTGGGAACTGGAAGATTATAAAGGCATTAACTGGAATGAGGCCTGGAGATAAGCGGGTATCGTACTCTTTGGCTCACTAAGAAAAATATCCTGGTTCTTCAGAAAAAATCGTGGGTGATTAACGGCACAGGAGGTTAATATCACCCACATATTTACCGCGGTTAGCCATTGGCAATTGGCTATTTTCTTTAAAGGTTTGCTTTCACTGCCGTTTACCCGTTTAACTGTTGTAAGGGGTAATGATCAATAGCCAATGGTCAATTAAGGGTGCGCTGACCCGAACCATATTTTCTTTTAAGCAGTAAAACACACACTCTCGTCGATCAGTAAAAAATGTTTCGAAAACAAAGGGATCGGCTGATTTATTGCAGACGACCACCTGCGAAGTTTTCAAGCGAACCAATATTTTACATGCGCATTACTTTCAAAGCAGGCATCGGACAATCCAGAAGCGCCGCAATAACCCGAAGCAATTCGGATTCTGTAGCCGTCACTTTTTTATCTGCTTCAATACACACGGCACAGGCTTTCAGAAATTTTTGTTTCAATGTTGGTTTCAGAGTGTTTAGCCGGGTTAATGCCCGATCAAGTCTTTCGTTGTTCAGGGTGTATTCATCAACCAGATTTGCCGGGCCCAGCTCCAGTACAAAGATAGACTGCAAGTAGGCGTGCTCGGCATCATGAAAATTACCGTGTCCGCGATAGGCAAGCAGGCTTAAAACTTCAAAGCATTCTATATCCAGCGATCGCAATGAAGTCCGCATTGGCGAATTGTCAGCCACACCAAATTCACCATTCAGATAGTGCTGCAATAACCGTTGTAGCATCCATTCGAACAGCGAAATGGTCTGATCGGTATCAATGAATCTGTGTAACAGCTGTTGAAATGCCTGGTGCTGATGGGGGGATTGTTGTTTGAGTGCGGGCACCGAAAGTTCCACGAGTGGCAGGCGCTGGTCGGCGGGTAGTTTAAGTACCACAGGCCAAAGTTGTTCCGTACGTTGTCGTAATCCGGCGCTTTCTTCCAGAAGAGTGACTTGTTGCTGGCGAACCTCCTTGTCATTCGGTTCCAGTAACAACGCAAAAATCAGGGCCTGTGCATACATAGTCTCCTGGCTGGCAGCTCGCAGTATTTTCGGCATGCTGCTTAGCACGCCCTGGCTGTTTTTCAGCGCAGTGTCGTACAGCAAGCTACTGTTACTGATGTGCTCTGCCAAAGAGAGATTTGCCAGGGGCGTTTTGGCACCGGTCGCGGAAGACTTGGGCGTGGTTTCGCTATGATCCGGGTCTGGAAGTTTTGGAGCAATGAACTTGCCATCCCAATCGGGTTGGATACGACGTATACGACTCTCCAGCGGTGGATGGGTGGCAAGCAGGGAACTGGCTTTGCGCGTCAGGGCACTACCAAAAAACAGATGGCAGTTTTCTTCGGCTTTGCTGGTATTGAGTACAGAGCCATGGGTACTGCCACCGATAATTTTCAGCGCGTTGCCGATACCGTCCGGATTGCGCGTGTACTGCACAGCGGAAGCGTCGGCCAGATATTCTCGCTGACGGCTGACCCCCGCTTTAATCAGGTTGCCAAAAAAAACGCCAATATAGCCCAGCGCCAGCAAGCCGGCGCCAAGCAACACCAGAGGTGCTCCGTTTTTACTGCGCGCGTGGCCACTGCCGCGCAGCACCATATAACCGGCTTGACCAATAAACAGAATGCCTGCCAATACAGCGATCAACTTCATATTGATGCGCATGTCGCCATGCAAAATATGACTAAACTCATGGGCAATTACCCCCTGCAGCTGGTCACGATCCAGCGCCAGCAAAGCGCCCCGCGTAATGCCGATCACTGCGTCGCCTGGCCGATAACCGGCAGCAAAGGCATTGATGCCCTTCTCTTCCATCAGGTATACCGGGGGTACTGGCAAACCGGAGGCAATGGCCATTTCTTCCACCACATTGAGCAATCGGCGTTCGGCCAGATCACTGGTGTCGGACCCTATGCGCACCCCTCCCATTCTCTCGGCCACAACCTTGCCGCCGCCGCGCAGTTGCAACCATTTGAACAGAATCACCAGACCAATCGTGCCGGAAACCCACAACGCAATTTGCAGAAAACGGTCGAGTGTCAGGTAAGTGCTCAGGCTGCGGTCGCCAGCGTAATCGAGATTAACGTAGGATGGGTAACTGCCGACAGTGTGTTCCCCTACACCCCAAAACACTGCCGCGACCAGCAGGTTGGTGAGAATAATCAGGGCAAGTACCGCCAGAGTAAAGAGCGCCAACAAGCGTAGAGTGTTTTTGTTGGCGTCGTCCTGGTGTTCAAAAAAGTTCATAATCGTGGGGTATATTTCTCCTTGTCGTCCTGACGGCCCGAATACGATCACGGCGTCATATGCTCGTGGGTCAGAAGCTGAGCTTCGGGGCCTCCTGGATGGCTACGCTGTCTTCAAATTCCAGCAACGTAGCGTCTTTGCCGTGGCCAAACAGACCCGCCAGAGCAACTGGGGGGAAACTCTGTTTGTATATGTTGTAAGTCGTCACAGCGTCATTAAATGACTGCCTGGCAAACGCCACCCGATTTTCAGTGGATGTCAGTTCTTCAGAGAGCTGCATCATATTTTCGTTGGCTTTGAGGTCAGGGTAGGCCTCGACCACAACATTCAGTTTACCCAGTGAACTGGCCAGCAAACCTTCACTGCTGGCAAGCTCTCCAATGGCGGCAGCATTGCCGGGGTCTGCGGCGGCGGCGTTCAGACCGGCGAGGGCCTGATTGCGTGCAGAGATCACCGCCTCCAGTGTTTCGCGTTCGTGCTTGATATAACCTTTTGCGGTTTCCACCAGGTTGGGGATCAGGTCATAGCGGCGCTTGAGCTGTACCTCGATTTGTGAAAAGGCGTTCTGGAACCGGTTTTTCAGGGTAACCAGCCGGTTGTATATAGACACGACATACAGCACCGCACCTACCAGAACCAACCAAAAAATAACTGTGGACCAGTCCATGATCAATTCCTTGTTTGAACAGTATCAGAGTTTGAACAGTATCAGAATCTGTAGATAATGCAGTGGCGTATGGTTAAATTCAATAGAAATCGAGGGTTTGTCGCCCACTTGTCTTCAGGAACATCAGATGCAAAGCGGGATTATAAACAGATCCTGGTCAACAAGCTCTGGCATTAAACTTTACTTTTTATGACGATATCAATGCATAGTCCCCCGCCGTCCCGGTTGCTGGCGGTAATTTTGCCGCCGTGCAATTCAACAGAACGCCGGGCGATAGCCAGCCCGAGTCCATAGCCGCCATCGTCGCGCTCTCGAGCCTGGCTGGTGCGCACGAACGGATCAAACAGGCGCTCCAGCATATTCTCGGCCACGCCCTGGCCGCGGTCGCAAACCCGAATCAGAAAACCGTCGCTGGCCGCACTTAACTCTACATTCACCGTCGTGTGTTCGCCGGTGTATTTAATGGCATTGCGAATGATGTTTTCCAGAGCTTGTCTGAGAAGTTCGGCGTCGGCCATGATTTCCGGCTGAATGGACGAATTTAGAATGACTTCGCGGTTGCGTGGTCGAGCTTCAAAATTGGCATCTTCCACGATGGTTTCCAGCAACGCGTTGACATCGACAAGTGATGTGCGGGTGTCTGCAACATCCGTTTCCATTCGGGACAGAGTGAGTACCTGGCCTACCAACTCGTCCAACCGTTTGACATCTTTTTCGATGCGTTCGAGTTCGGTTTCGGTCATGGGGTCCCTGTTTTGACCATCTCGCCGCTTGCGCGATAGTCCGACGGCCATTTGCAAGCGCGCCAGTGGCGAGCGCAGTTCGTGCGACACATCTTGTAACAGTTGCTGTTGACCGCTAATCAGTGCTTGCAGCTTTTCTGCCATGCGGTCGAAATCGCGAGCGAGGTCGGCTATTTCATCCCGGCGTGTTCCCAAATCAGGAGCCACACGAATATCGAGATCACCTTCGGAAAAACTGCGGCTGGCGCTGCTCAGTTTCTTGACCGGACGGCTCAGATAGCGGGCCAGCCAGAAACACATCAGCAGGCATACCACCGATGTTATAGCCAACAATATACCGGGCATATTTCTGAATGGACGGGGGTGTCCGGGGCCGCGATGACCAAGTGAAATAACGTGGTAACTTTTCCCGGAAGGGGTTTTGACCGTTCGTTGCGGAAAGGTCAACGGAGTCTTTCTCGCGTGTTGGATAGCCCGCTGTAACCTGTGTGGCAGAGGCCTTTTCGTCAGGCTTTGGCCTTCATCATCCACCACCACAATGCGAAGTCGCCGCAAACCATCCAGTTCCCTGATCAATCGAATCGCTGCCTCTTCGCCACTTTGCTCTAGTGTGCGAGCAATGGTGAGGGTTTCCGGGCGCGAGGAATTATCGAAATACTCGCGTTCAAGATAATCGTGGTAGAGCTTTGTGCCCCACAGTGCGGCGGCAATAATGACGACATAAGCGAGCCAGAAGGCTGAAAACAATTTCCAGAAGAGACGCCCCATCAGTTGCTCTTCCCGATTTCATCTGCGGGTGTCAACTGATAGCCGATACCGCGTACGGTATGGATTTGCGGGCCGTTGCAGTTACCGCTGCCGAGTTTGCGGCGCAGGTGGCTGATGTGCATGTCGATGCTGCGGTCGTATCTGGTCAGCGCCTTGCCCAGCGCCTCCTCGGACAGCGTTTCCTTGGTGACCACGGTGTCCGGTTGGCGAATCAGGCAAAGCAAAATATTAAATTCAGAGCTGGTGAGTTCCATAATTTTATTGTTGAGCAGCGCCCGGCGCGCAGCTGGCTGGACCGAAAGGTTGCCCATGGCCAGCTCGCTTGTCTGAACATCGTGTTCGGATAGTTGAAAGCGCCTCAGGATAGCCCTCAGGCGGGCAATCAGCTCTCTGGGATTAAAAGGCTTGGGCAGATAGTCGTCGGCGCCCATTTCCAGGCCGACAATACGATCGATATCTTCGCCGCGAGCCGTAAGCATCAGCACTGGCAGCCGCATGTTTTTGCGAATGTGGCGCAGAGTATCGAAGCCATTCATTCCCGGCAGCATAACGTCAAGAATGACAGCACTGTATTTGCCACTGCTGGCTTGACGCGCCCCGTCTTCGCCGTTGTGAGCACAGTCGGTGTCAAAACCTTCGAGCGACAAGTAGTCGCAGACCATCTCGCACAGCTCAATATCGTCATCAATAATCAGGATATTTGTCATATACAGGTCACGGGTCAGGCGGCGAACGACCAATTGCAAACGCTCTAAAGCTGTATGGTTTTTAGCTTCTGGCGTCCGACGTCCGAGATGTTTTCTCTTGTTGCCATGATGCCACATGAATAAAGGTCTTTGCCCAGATTTATGGCTATGATTTACAAAGATTTACACGATTTTTACAGTCAGCTTACCCAAGCTTACAGACGGTGGGCGTAGGATTCAGGCTGCAAGAGGCAGGAATTGCGAAATGCGGGTTCCCGGGCCTCATTTTTAATCGCTACAGGAGAACTCCAGGATGAAGATTTTGACAAAAGCGACCACTGTATTTGTGGCTCTGATGGGAGCGTTGACAGTTACCGCTGCTATTGCCGCCAATCACCATGGTGGCAAGCGAGGTATGCACGCTGGCGGCATGGGCGGAGAGCGTATGATTGAGATGATGGCTCAAAAACTGGAATTAAGTGATGAGCAAAAAGATCAGATGCGTGCTATTCACGACGAAATTCGGCCGCAACTGCGTACACTGCGAGAGGAACTTTGGGAATCTCGCAAGGCGCTGCGCGAAGCGGTAAATAATGGTGCCAGCCAGGAAGAAATAGAGCAAATGGCCGCGGCACAAGGTAATTTGCACAGTGAAATGATCGTGTTGCATGCTCAAATACAACGTCGTATCGGCGACATTCTGACGGAAGAGCAACGCCTCAGGGCCGACGAATTGCACGACCAAATGAAAGAGCGGCGCCATCATCGCCGTGGCGGTCGGCGTGATGACGATGTTGATGAGAGCGATGACGACCGGGTGTAGTGAGTGACTCTTTGTATTTCTCACAATATCTTCTGAACCGCCGCTTTGCGGCGGTTTTTGTTTGGACCTGCGGCCAACCCTCGCCAAAACGACTATTCTTGCTGCATTGCCGGTCTTGATGTCCGGTTATGGCAGCCAGCCACGTCATCACTGATAAACAGGCAACTGATGGCCATGTGAGCGTGCTGCATAACGCTGTGTATCAAAAGAAAAATGTCTACGTTACTGAAAACGATGTAACGTCAGATGTTGGCACTACTTTAAAACGGCCATGTGGGTCTGGAGATGTCTTGCCCGAAGACAGACATAACAACCAGTTGCCGATCGGCCCGATGTTTCGACGATATCGTTTGGAAATAGCCAACACGATATACAAACGGCTTGGGTCTCGAGATCTTGCATAAGATTTGACGCAGGAAGTATTTGTACGCGTTCTGGCGGCTGCTCGCCGCTCACCTATTGAAAATCCGCGTGCTTTTTTACACCAGATTGCTCGCAACCTTGTTATTGATCACCTCAGAAAAAAAGCCAATGAGAGCAGTACCTTTGACGAGCAGCCCGAAACCCGGGATACCCTGGATACATCCCCTCCGGTCGAGCAACAAATTATTGATCGCCATGAATTTGAGCGATTTAAAAAAGTGGTTGAAAGCTTGCCTCTCAAGTGTCGGCAAGTATTTATTTTGCGAAAAATCGAAGGGCTCTCTTATGACGACATCGCAAAAAAGCTCAATATGTCGAAAGCGGCTGTGGAAAAGCAGATAGTGCGTGGTTTGAAAAGCTGCCGTGAGCAGCTCGGTCGCCACAATTAAAGGGTTGATATTATGGACAACAAATCTGACAAGCCTTGTGCCATTGACAATACTGTTGTTGACGAGGCCGCGCAATGGTTCAAGCGGCTGTCGGATAAAAATGTATCGCCGGGTGACTGGCACGGTTTTGAGCAGTGGCTGGCTCAGGATAACGCAAATAAAACTGCTTATGATGAATTTTCGGCTATCTGGAATAACCCGCATTTCGACGCCGTTCTGCTGGATGCGTCCGAAGATTCGGCATGGTTGGCCAGGATGTCCGCTCAGACAAATGTCGTTTCTCCAGGTTTTGGCGATCGCAAAAAGCGAGTTGCTTTTGCGGTAGCTGCCAGTGTGCTGTTGGCGACAGTGATCGGGTTGTTTTTATTTGATCGGGAGCTTTCAAAACCGCAAGAATGGGCTTACCAGACAGATGTTGGTGAGCGGCAAGATGTGGTTCTCGCAGACGGTTCCGAAATTACCCTGAATACCGACACCCGTTTGGTTGTCACCTACAGCGGGGAAGTGCGGAGTGTGCATTTGCCGAGAGGAGAGGCTTACTTTCGGGTAGCACCTGAAGGTCGCCCGTTTCAGGTGACCGGTGGTTCCGGGCTGGTTACGGTGTTGGGTACCGC
This sequence comes from Porticoccaceae bacterium, assembly GCA_050289385.1. Taxonomy (GTDB): domain Bacteria; phylum Pseudomonadota; class Gammaproteobacteria; order Pseudomonadales; family Porticoccaceae; genus JBNKFQ01. Next base: position 21,790 of record JBNKFQ010000061.1, read on the forward strand.
ATTTGAAGTGAAAGTATCGCCTGCACAAATGGTGGTGTCGGTAGACAGTGGCAGAGTTGCCGTTGGCCCGGAAAATATCGGCCAATCGGATGCGGCGTCGACCCGAATAGAATTGACTGCAAACCAGCGTGTGGCGGTAACCGACCAACAGCTTGGCAGCCTGCAGCAGACAACTAATGGTGTAGCTGATTGGCTGGATGGCTGGCTTGAATTTAATGATATGTCTTTGGTGCAGGTGACAGAAGAGCTGGATCGCTACTACGTTGGCGATATCCGCCTTGCCCGCCCCGAATTGTGGCAGTTGCGAGTTACCGGTCGATTTGATTTGTCTGATGTAGAACGCGCGTTAAAAATTCTGGCGAAAAGTATGAAGCTGGGAATCCGGACATCGGGCGCCAGGGAAATTATTATTGGCGAAATTTAAAAAATTGGCTGTCCGGTTTTAATTTTTAGTCTCGTCATCACTACTGTCAAAATACAGTGATAAACGAGGGATAAATATATGAGCAGTAACAAACCAGATGGAAAGCTTGAGTTGGCGCGGCATTCACTGAGAATAGCGTGCGCATTGACGGTTGTTGCGATTTGTGGGGGCGCGCCATTGGTTTTGGCGGATTCTAAAGATAAAATCTCCGCAATCGACAACAGGCTCGAGCAAAAATACGATATCTCTTTTTCTCCCCAGCCCATTGCTTCCGCATTGCAAGAACTTTCCCGCATTGCGGGATTTCAATTGGTTGGTAACTCGGCCTGGTTTGAAGGCAATATGACCCAACCTCTGGAAGGGCGCTTTTCAGCTTTTGAGGCGGTGGATAAATTGCTGTCGGCGAATGGCGTTCAATACCAGTAGGAAGGTGGCGATACACTGATGATTATTGGGCAGACGACCGGGGAGAGTGTTACTGAAGAAGAGAAAAAGAAAGATTTATCGAATGATCTGAAAGTAATCGAGGAAGTGTTGGTTACAGCATCCCGGCGTGTTCAGGCATTGCAGGATGTCCCTGCCGCTGTGTCCAGTGTTCGTCCCGAAGATTTTGTTAAAACCGGTTTGTCGTCACTGAGCGATGTAATTGCCCATACCCCGGGGTTGTATTTCAATAATGGTGGAGCGCCGGGCAAGGGTAGTATTACCGCTCGTGGCGTGGGTCAGCAGGCATTCACGCCGGTGGTGGCTGTGTATGTGGATAATGTTCCGGTTTCCAGCAACAGTCCTTGGGGCAGCTCACCTGGTGTTTCTGCTGATAATTTGCTGGGCGATGTCGAGCGGGTGGAGTTGTTAAAAGGCCCGCAAGGAACCTTGTATGGTGCAACTTCTATAGGCGGAGCCGTCAAATACATAACGCGCAAACCGTCCCTGAGTGAGTTTCGAGGCAAGGCATCAATTGATTTGTCCAACACCCGGCATGGTGGGCAAAATCAAATTTATAGCGCCTCGTTAAGTGCCCCGGTGGTTGAAGACAGAATCGGGATAACGCTATCCGGCTATACCACGGATAATGCGGGTTTCGTCGATCGAATCAACGCGACAAGCGGCGATTTGGTGCTCGAAAATGCCAATGCTTATGATGTAACGGGTTTGTCGGCCGATGTGCTGTTCAATCTGTCTGATGATCTTGAAGTCAGATTTAATATGATTGACATGAAATCTGAATATTCCGGTACCTCATACGTTGACTTGGCGGATGACGGTATGCCGCTCTATGGAAGTTTTCAAACCAGCCAGACTAATTCTCCAACTTCTAACCGGTCCAACTACTATATGGGTACCGTGGATTATCAGTTTGATTGGGCGACACTGACTGTCTCCAGCAGTTATATCGAGTTTTCCAGTGAATTGTCCCTTGATTTCACCGCTGCTTTCGCTGCAATGATCGATGACTCTGAAGGGAACCCTCCAGGCACGACAACAGCAGTGCCTTTTGTCGGAGATTCAGGTGAAGAAAAATACACTCATGAGGTGCGTCTTGTTTCGGAAGAAAACGGCTCTTATGAGTGGTTGGTGGGCGTTTATTACACAGATGAACAGACGTTCAACAATCAGGTGGTTTGGGGAGTGCCGACGAATTTTAATCTTGGAATTCTTCAATTTCCCAGCCAATTTAATGAACTCGCTGTATATGGGAACTATACATATTATTTGACAAATAATTTTGATCTGTCGGTTGGTTTGCGTTTGAGCGACACCAAACTGGGTTTGCAAACCATCTCTTCGGGATTGCTTTTTGGCTCGGAAAATGACCCTATAGAAACAGCCAAAGACAGTACTTCGAGTTATCTTGTCACCGCGCGTTACCGACCAAGTGATAATTTGTCACTCTATGCGCGAATAGCGAGCGGTTATCGCCCGGCCTCAGCCAATCTACCGTTAGTGGATGTGGTAACCGGAGAACAGCTTAGCTCGACTTTTATCGAGGCGGATGAGGTGTGGAGTTATGAGGCAGGATTGAAAGGCAAGCTGTTTGATGGCCTGGCATTTTACGACCTGGCCCTTTGGTATATCGATTGGTCAGATTTTCAGGCGACGCTTACAATTAATGGCGCCAGTGCAGCGGGCAACGCGAAAAACGGTATATCTGGTCAGGGTGGGGAAGCAAGCATCACTGTCAATCCGCTTGACGGACTTAGTATCACTTCAAATATAGCTTACACAAACAGTGTACTAAATGAAGATGAGCCGGGGCTTTTTGGCTTGAAAGGGCAGCATATTGCCAACACCCCATCCTGGACTGCCTCGGCCAGAATCAGACAGGACTTTACGGTAAGCGATGGCATAGAGGGCTACATTGGAGCAAATGTGCGGTATTCCGGAGACAGGCGAAGTGCTTTTTCCAATGACACACTGGCGCCGGTGGTTAATGTTCCAACAGATGCATATACCTTGATTGGTTTGAACGCAGGGCTCACGAAGGGAAATGTTGGCATAAACTTTTATATAACCAACTTGCTCAACAAAGAGGCGTATTCAAATGCCTATGGCTATCGAGTAGGTTCTGTCGCCATCAGAAATGCGGCGCCTGTAATGCCCAGAACAATTGGCGCTTCAATTTCGTATGAGTTTTGATGTATGTTGGGCTGAATTCATATAAATATAAAGCAGTTTGTACCGTCAAGTTATTCCATGAAGTGATGAAGGGTCAGCCGGATGCGTGGAACCAGGAATTCCGGCTCGCTTATAACACCCGGATTGTTGTCAACCCGAACCCTGTAGCGATACTGCTGCGGGGTCCGGGTTGGTTTTTCATGCCCCCCTCGGAAGAAAGCTGACAATCCCTCCCGTTCTGACCCGATCGCCATACTTTTATGGCCGATCGCCTGCAATTTGGACATGGTCACACTATAAAATTGAATGTTGGATTGGTTGCGTATGTGGGGCCGAAGTGCCCGTTGCCCACAATAATTGGTCGATTGTAACGGGCATCGCGCAGGGATGGTGCTGTCAACCAGAAAACTGAATATTCGAACAGAGCAGATCACTGAATTACGAGTGCACATGATGAAGTCGAGATGTAACCGGTCAACAGGTTTAACGATAAAGGGCATCGTTGCGACATGCGTTTTGGCATCCCCCTTTTATTGCGCAAATTCGTTTTCTGAAACAAGGGGTTTTGCGGTCAGTTTTTTTCATGCGGCCACTTACAAGGATGAACAAAACTGTACCTTGAAGGATCGTTACAGCGACCTCATGCGCAAAAGTTACGACGACTTTTTTACCGATGAAGAAAGAAAGCAAGTTGCCAACGATCCGCTGGATTGCCTGACCGACCTGACCGTTGTCGCCATGCGTGGCCGCATCAAAGGCAAGTTGGCGAGCGTCTACCATTACCCCGGTTCTGCCAAAGACCCGGGCTTCCAGATGCATACCGGGCCGTATGCCTATGGCTTCAACCTCGACGGCGAGGGCGCGGATAACCCCGATGCTTTTCAGGACCCCGAAACGGGCGAAAAAGGCGTGGATAACCAAATGTATCGGGCCCTGGGTTGTTTTTCCGCCTATAACATCAGCTTGCCAAACCGGCCCAGGCACGAAGACATCTACTGGCGCAGAGCCGCCAACCGCAAATACGGTGCATGGATTTTCACGATCACGGCAGACGATTTGAGCAAAGACGGTGAGGCAACCGTATCTTTTTACCGCTCGCTCAATCATCTGCGCCAGGACGTATCTGGTATGGCCTTGTCTGATACGACCTATGTTATTGACCCGAGTCCGCGCACTTTTGGGAAATTCAAGGGTGTCATCAAAGATGGCGTATTTATCTCAAACGCCAGTGGTGTCGATTTTCGGCTTGCCACTGAAAACAGGTATTACCCTGCGGTTGACCTGGCAAAAGCACAGTTGCGTCTGCGGATCGTTCCGGAAAGCAGGTCTGCAGAGGGCTTTATTGGCGGTTATCAGCCCTGGAAGCAATTTTGGCACCGCTCCGCCGAGTCCAACGAAGCCAACACCAGCGACCTGGCTGCTACCTATCACAACCTGAAAAAAGCAGCGGATGCACAGCCGGATCCCGAAACGGGTGAGAACACAGCCATATCCATTACTTACCGCATCGAGTCGGTGCCGGCATTTATAGCGACGCCGGACGGGACCATGGTTACGAGTACCGGTTACTGATATTCGTTGATGATTGTTAGGGGCCGTTAACAATTACCCAGCAGGCGCTGTTGCCCCTGAAAAAACGCCAGACAAGGCATGAGGAGAGAAGTTTGGTCATTCCAAATGAACGACGAATAACGCGGTATGGCGCTTTTTCAGGGGCAACCCGAAGGGCCGGGCCCATTTTTTCCCTCAGCGGC
>JBNKFQ010000062.1:0-12838 GCA_050289385.1 Porticoccaceae bacterium
GTTCGATGTTCGATGTTCGACGAAAAACATCTTGGGCCATTGCTGCGCTCGGCTGTCGGACGTGGAACTGTAAGGCCGAGCGCAGCAATGGCCCGAAGCCCTTCGTCCAACGTCGAACATCCAACATTGAACACTAACAGGCAAAGTAATGAACTCCACCAGCAATGACTACCCCATTTTCCTGGGCTCGGAAATCGAACAACCAAACGCCGAAGACGCGCGTTTTCACATAATCCCGGTTCCGTTTGAGCGCACGGTTTCCTACGGCGGTGGCACTTGCTTTGGACCAGCCGCTATTCTTGAGGCCAGCTGGCAGCTGGAACAATGGGACGGCAAGAGCAAACCTTGCGATGAAGGCATCTATACTCGCCCACCAGTGGATTGTGACGCCGATCCGGATACGGTAATTGAGCGTATTGCCGCCGCTACCGAACAGGTTGCCCGGTTGGGCAAAATACCAGTCGGACTGGGCGGGGAGCACACTGTTACCTACGGTTTGATAAAAGGGCTGCTGGCTGCGGGCTTGGAAGATATCGGCGTGGTTCAGATTGATGCTCATGCCGACCTGCGCGACACCTATGAAGGCGACCCTTACAGCCATGCATCGGTAATGAAGCGGATTGTGGAGCTTGGCGTTCCTCTTTTCCAGCTCGGCATTCGTGCCTTTTGCGAAGAAGAAATAGCCACGCGAAAGCAGTACGGTGTTCATTACCTGGATGGCGACGATCTGGTTCCAGAGAACATCTGCACAATCGATTTACCGCAAGACTTTCCTGCGCATGTCTTTTTTACGGTAGATATCGACGGTATCGACCCATCGGTATTCCCTTCCACGGGTACACCAGTACCCGGAGGTCTGGGTTGGTATCAAACCCTCAAGCTGTTTGAATCTGTTGCCCGGCAACGCAAGATTATAGGCTTTGATGTGATGGAGTTTGCGCCTATAGCCGGTTTTCACGCCTATGATTTTGCGGCGGCTCTGCTGACTTACAAGCTGATGGGGATAGTGCAGCGGTGTGATTGAGCGGCCACACACCAGAATCAGGTACATCTGAGCCCGGGTACGCCTGAAAAAATGGTTGTTTGAACTGCCAGGTCAAAAACCGGAAAGTTTTTAATTGATTTCAGAACAAGCATTCTGTTAAGGTCGCCGACTATGGCCAGAACTCGAGAATTTGAACCAAAAGATGTTATCGAAAAAGCCGTATCCCTGTTTTGGGAAAAGGGCTATTCCGATACGTCAATGGACGATCTGGTTAAGCATACCGGCGTGAGCCGCTATGGTATTTACGGCGAATTCGGCAACAAGCGTGAGTTTTTTATCACCGCGCTGGAGCATTTCCACAACAAGTTTGTTGAAGACGTTGTGCAAGATCTGGTGAACCCGGAATCCGGTCTGGCTGAACTGCAGGCGTATTTTGCACGGTTGATGAGCCGGGCCAAAATCAGAGAGACGCGCCTGGGTTGTTTTATATGCAATACCGCCATAGAGCTGTCTGTGCGTGACGAATATTTTCGTGAACACGTAAACAGTAAGTTTGAACTGCTGCGCGGTTTGTTTTTGAATGCGCTGATTAATGCCTGCAGTCGTGGCGAGCTGGACGAATCAGTCTGCCCGGAAGATTACTCAAGTTATCTTGTCGGGGTGCAACAATCGATGGCTGTGATGATACGCTCGGGCTTTGATGAGGTTCGAATGCAGCAGTTTGTGAAGGTTGCTTTGGCCAAACTGGCCTAAAAAATTTTACAGGTTTCAGAACGATTGTTCTGCTTATGGTGGTATAACAACACAGAGGGAACCGAGATGGGAGATCTATCCGACCGCTTTGCCGTCGCGTTGGCCAACGGCATGATACGTTTTCGCTGGCTGGTGATTGCCGCGGCGCTACTGGTGGCAGTGCTGGCGGGCTCAGGCATGGGCTACCTGGAGTTTTCCACCAACTACCGGGTGTTTTTTAGCGGAGAAAATCCGGAGCTGGCGGCGTTTGAATCGTTCCAGAATACGTACACCAAGAATGACAATATTTTGTTCGTGATCCAGCCTGCAGACGGTGAAACATTTAGCCCGGAGTTTGCCGACATCACCGAGCGTATCACGGAGCGGGCATGGCAAATTCCTTATGTGCTGCGGGTCGACTCCATCAGCAACTTTCAATACAGCTGGGCCGAAGACGATGACCTGACGGTAGACGATCTTATTCGTGACGGTTTGAATATGTCTGAAGCCGAGTTGGCGCAGAAAAAACAGATAGCTCTTGCCGAACCGCTGTTGCGCAGTAACCTGATTGCCCCCGACGCCAAAACGGTCGGTATAAATATCACCCTGCAGTACCCGGAAAAAAGTATTACCGAAGTACCCGAAGCCGTTGCTGTTGCACGTCAAATCGCCAATGACATGCGTGCTGAATTTCCTGATATAACGATTGCGCTTTCGGGCGTGTCGATGCTCAATAATGCTTTTGGTGAGGCAGGAGCTACGGATGCCGCCACGTTAACTCCATTGATGTACGGTATTTTGCTGTTGATGATGTTATTTGTGTTGCGCAGTGTGAGCGCGACTTTCGCTACTGTACTGGTTATCGCATTTTCCACAATTTTTGCGATGGGACTCGCCGGACAAACCGGAGTCAAACTGACACCGGTTTCCGTTATCGCACCGACTATTATCCTGACTCTTGCGATTGCAGACAGCATTCATATTCTGGTGAGCATGTTTGCCTCCATGCGGGAAGGTAACGACAAACTTACAGCACTCAAAAACAGTTTGCGTATAAACTTTTTGCCGGTAACGATCACCAGTCTCACCACGATTGTGGGGTTTTTGTCGCTAAATTTTTCGGATACACCGCCGTATTGGCATCTGGGTAATATAACAGCGGTTGGTATCGGTGCTGCCTGGCTATTTTCGTTGACTTTGTTGCCGGCGCTGGTCAGTGTACTGCCGATAAAAACCAATGGTCGCAAAGCGGGTGGCTCGCGCCTGGAAAAGGCTATCGATAATCTTGCCGATTGGGTTACTCGGCGTTACAAGGCAATATTGCTTGGTTTTGGTGTTGTCACTGTGGCATTGATTGCCATGGTGCCCACCATTGAGCTTAACGATGAGTTTGTAAAATATTTCGATCACCGCGTCGAATTTCGTAACGATGCCGAGTTTGCCTATGAATACCTGAATGGGCCCTATATGGTGGAATATTCGGTAGAAGCCAGTGAACCCGGCGGCATTAGTAATCCTGAATATCTTGGCAACCTCGAAACCTTTACGGACTGGCTTTCGGCGCAGTCGGAAGTGAATCACGTTTACAGCTACACGGATATCATTAAACGGCTAAATAAAAATTTGCACGGCGATGATCCCGAGTGGTATCGCATGCCTCAGGAGCGTGAGCTGGCGGCTCAATATTTGCTGCTCTACGAACTGTCTTTACCGTACGGCCTTGATCTGAATGACAGAATTAACGTAGACAAGTCTGCCACCAGAGTTAGTGTGTCATTGAAAAATCTATCGACGGTGCAAATTCGATCATTTCTTGATCGCTCGCGAGAATGGTTGCGCAACAATGTACCTGAGCATATGCAAGCCAAACCTACGAGCCCAACGGTCATGTTCTCTTATATATCACAACGAAACATTGACAGTATGTTGCGTGGTAATGCGATGGCGTTAATTGTCATTGCGATTATTCTGATTTTGACGTTGCGCAGCTTCAGGCTCGGTGCGCTAAGCCTTATACCCAATACGGCGCCAATTCTGGTGACTTTTGGGATCTGGGCGGTACTGGTAGGTCAGGTTGGTATGGCAGCGGCAACCATCACCGCGACGTCATTGGGGATTATTGTTGATGATACGGTGCACTTTCTATCCAAGTATCTGCGGGCCCGTCGAGAACAGGGTTTGGATGTGCCAGATGCGATTCGCTACGCTTTCCACACAGTGGGCGTAGCTATATTGGCGACCACGGTTATTCTGGTGGTGGGGTTTGGTGTGTTGATGTTTTCCACTTTCCAGATCAATTTCCAGATGGGCTTGCTGACGGCCCTGGCTATTGTCGTGGCTCTGGTATTTGATTTTCTGATGTTGCCCGCCTTGCTGATGTTGGGCGCCAAACGGAACGAAAAGATCGAAGCGAAGCCGGTTGTTGGGCAAATCAGCAACGCCTGATTTGCCGACAAGTAAACAATGACGAATTCAAACACGACGGAATAAAGAGGCTGATTTATGAAACGAGTAATATGGACACTACCGGCGATATTGGCGTTTACTCTTGGTGGTATGGTGCAGTCGGTGACAGTGCAGGCGCAAACAGATGAAGAAAAAGGGTTTGATATAGCCGCTCGCTCGGACAGGTCGGATCGTGGGTTCAGTGATAGCGAAGCGCAAATGAAAATGATTTTGCGCAATGCGGCCGGTGATGAAACCGTCCGTACACTAAAAATGAATACGCTGGAAGTGGAAGATGAAAATGTCGGCGACAAAAGCATAATTTTATTTGACAGCCCGGCAGATATCGAAGGGACATCCCTGCTGTCTCACGCCCAAATTCTCGACCCCGACAATCAATGGCTTTACTTGCCAGCGCTAAAACGCGTGAAGCGCATTTCGTCGAAAAACAAATCCGGCCCCTTTGTTGGCAGTGAGTTTGCGTTTGAAGATTTTACCGCTCAGGAACTCAACAAGTTTACCTATAAATACTTGCGTGAAGAACCTTGCGGTGAGCTAACCTGCGATGTTGTGGAACGCTATCCACGCTATGAAAACTCCGGTTATACAAAGCAAATTTCCTGGGTTGACAAGGCCGACTACCAAGCGCGCAAGCTGGAATTTTATGATCGCCGCGGAGACCTGTTAAAAACACTGATTTTCAACGACTATCGCAAGTACGACGGCAAATACTGGCGCCCTCACGAACTGGTTATGGAAAACCATAAAACGGGCAAGGTAACCAGTTTACAGTACTCGGAATATAAATTTGGAACTGGCCTGAAAGACAGGGATTTTGTTAAAGGTGTGCTTAAGCGGCAGAGGTGAGTTGTGAGTTGGAAGTTGGATGTTAGATGTTGGAAGAAAAAACCAAAACTTGCTAAAACAAAGCCTTTTGCTGTTGCAGCGATAGTGTTGTTTGTTGGTGCATCATTTGCCGATGACTGGGATGCTTCCGGTGAAGTTGGTATTGAAACGCGCGTGTTTACCCAAGATGCCCGTTTTGGTGGGCAAAGTGATGGTGTTGGTTTGTCATTTATGCTGCAACCGGAATTTCGTCGTAAAAGTACAGACAAAAATAATCAGTTCAGTGTTATCCCCTTTTATCGCTACGATTCAGATGACAGCGAACGAACGCATTTTGATTTGCGTGAGGCGTATTGGTTGCACCTTGGTGAACAATGGGAAGTTCTGTCAGGCGTTAACAAGGTATTCTGGGGTGTTGCCGAATCCCGGCACCTGGTGGACATTATCAATCAAACTGACCAGATAGAAGACATTGATCAGGAGGACAAGCTGGGCCAACCCATGGTCAGTGCAACCAGTCAGCGCGATTGGGGTGCGGTGACTCTGTTCTGGTTGCCTTATTTTCGAGAGCGTACATTCCCTGGCAGTGAAGGCCGGTTACGCAGCCCGTTGCCAGTAGATAGCGGTAATGCAAAATATGAGTCAGGCGCAGAGCAGTGGCACCAGGATTTCGCGGTGCGCTATTCTCACTACATCGGTGACTGGGATATCGGTGCGTCATATTTTCGCGGTACCGGTCGTGAACCCCGGTTATTGCCAGGTGGTAATGGCCAATATCTGATTGCTTACTACGATATCATCGACCAGATGGGTATCGACTTGCAGTATACCTACGACGCCTGGTTGTGGAAATTTGAAGGCATAACTCGCAAAGGCCAGGGTAAAACATTCTTTGCGGCAGTAGGCGGTTTTGAATACACCTTTTATCAGGTTGCGGAGTCGGCCAGTGATATTGGTGTGTTGCTTGAATACCAATACGATGGCCGCGACGACAGTGCGCCATTTACGCTGGCGGACAATGATGTATTTGCCGGCGTGCGCTGGTCGCTGAATGATATACAAGACACCGCGTTATTGGCGGGGGTGGCTTTTGATCACCAAACGGGCGAACGGTTCTTTAATGTAGAAGCAGAGCGCCGCATAGGCAATCACTTTACTGCGGAGCTGCGGGTCCGGTTCTTTAGCGGGGCTAGCCCCGGAGAAGCGTCCTTTAGCGTAGCCCGGGACGACTATCTGCAGTTGGCTCTGTCGTATCATTTTTGATGGCGAGTGCCAGGAGTCAGATGACAGATGTCAGGTCAGGAGTGACTCGCGGCATTGTGTTTCAATGTTTGGAGTTCCATTGCAAGGTCGCGTACGCCAATAACTTCCAGATCATTTCCCTTGGGGTAGCGCTCGTGTCCCGAGTATACCAGGAAAGCTCTGTCCGGTTGCAAGTCGCTCATTGCGTGGTGGAAACCCTTTTCAACTTTCGGGGTGAGGCCGCGTTTGATCTCGATGGCCCACAGTTGATCGCCGGGTAGCTCCAGCAACAAATCAACTTCTGCGCCCGCTGCGGTTCGATAAAAACTGGCGCGGCTGTTTGCTGGCGCTACGCGCAGCAAGGTTTCGATAACGTACCCCTCCCAACTCATACCGACAATGGGGTGGCCGAGAAGCTGTTCCAGCGTTTCAAGGCGCAGCAGACTGTGTACAAGGCCGCTGTCACGCACATACGTTTTGGGGCTTTTGACCAGGCGTTTGCCGATATTGAGGTGGTAGGGCGGGAGGCGTCGCACCAGCAGCAGGTCGACCATCAGGTCAAGATATTTGGCGACAGTTTTTCCATCGACACCCAGGCTGCCCGCCAATTGCGCGGCGTTGAGCAGGCTGCCCTGGCAGTGGGCGAGCATGGTCCAGAAACGACGCAGGGTTTCTGCGGCGATGCGCGGGCCGAGCTGTGGAATATCCCTTTCCAGGTACGTGGTGATAAAGTTCTGGCGCCACAGGTTGCTCTGTTCGTCGCTGGCGGCGAGAAAGCTGCGCGGAAAGCCGCCGCGCGTCCACAGTTGCTCATCGTTGCCGCTGTCAATCTCAAGCGTATCGAGTGGGCACAGTTCCAGGTAGGCAATTCTGCCCGCCAGGGTTTCGCTGGACTGCCGCAGCAGATCGATAGACGCGGAACCCAGCAACAGGAAATGTCCGGCGGGTTCGCCATTTAGTACGCGCTCGTCAATAACTCCCCGCAAAACGGCAAACAGTCCCGGCATGCGCTGGACTTCGTCGATGACCACCAGGTGACCATGGCGACTGGCAAGGTAGCCTGTGGCGTCGCTGAGCTTGTCGAGGTCAGCGGGGTTCTCCAGATCAAGATAGTCGAGTGGCTTTGTGCTGGACAATCGCCGGGCGAGTGTGGTCTTCCCCACCTGACGAGGCCCAAGCAATGCAACAGCGGGAAACTGCTGGAGGTGGTTTTGTATTCGGGCGGTGAGCCGACGAGGTATCATCCTTGCAATTATGGACATTTAATCCAGATTTACAAGGATAAATTAGTCTTTTTGGGTCGATACAGCGAATCCGGGTAGATAATATAAGGGGTTTGAAAAGTCATGCGTCGTAAGTTATGAGAAGTCAAAACAATATTGCCCTCTGACTGGCACAGGACAGGTTTGTATCCCGAGGCGGCAGCAGGAGTGACCCTGTTGGGCTATAGCATGAACAAGAGTGACGAATCGAGTGACAGCAACGGCCCTGAAAATCTGGGCCGGCATCTGTCATTGCATTATCGCGCCCCCCTGATCAGTTTTTTTCTGCGCAGGGTTTCCAATCGTGCGGAGGCGGAAGACCTGACTCAGGAGGTGTTCATGCGGGTGCTCAAAAAATCCGGTGCCGATGATATACACAATGTCGAAGCCTTTCTGTTCAGTACCGCCACCAACTTGCTGCGAGATCGCGCTCGACGCCAAAAGATTCGCACCGATTACGAACGCAGAATATTGGCAGATCCTGATCGGCAGGCCGAGGAACTTTCCCCCGAGCGCAACGCGATAGCCACAGACTCCCTGCAGAATGTATTGACGGTGATGACAGAGCTGGATGACAGAACCAGAGATATATTTGTGCTTCGCCGTCTGGAGAATCTGAAAGTTCGGGAAATTGCAGACATGTGCGGTATCTCCATCAGCACAGTGGAAAAACATATCGTCAAGGCGGTGTCCTATCTTGCCAGACGATTACAGGAATTACGGTGAGGCCCGGGAATGTCAGAGCGAACGATGGATAAGAAGCATGACAATCGCCATTTTGACGAAGCCGCCGACTGGTTTATGCGCTTGCAGTCCGCTGGTGCAGACGATGACCTGTGGAGCGAATTGGATGACTGGCTGACAGAGAGCCCTGATCACGCAGCCGCATACCGGGAAGTAGAGTCTGCCTGGGGTGTGGTTGCCAGTCAGGCTGCTGCCCCGGAAGTGATGGTAATGCGGCGCAATGCTCTGGAGCGGGGGCGGCGTGCGGCGCAGTCGCGCTGGTCAGGCAAAAACAAAGTGCTAACGCGCCGGGTTATGGCTGCGGCGGCATCTGTACTGGTGGCTTTGGTGTGGTGGCGAGTTGAACGGGAGGGTAATCCGGAACCGCAGCGTTACACCACGACAACCGGTGAACAACGTATCATTACACTGGAAGATAACAGCAAAATCGCTCTTGATGCCCGCAGCCAGATTGCGGTGACATATTCAGAACGTTCAAGGTCGATTGAGCTGATTGCCGGTCAAGCCTACTTTGATGTCAGCACTGAGCCAAATCGCCCGTTCAAGGTGCGAGTGTCCGGACATGCCGTGGTTGCGCTTGGCACCGCGTTCAATATAGAAATGGTGAGTCGCGATGTGCTGGTTACCCTGGTAGATGGTCGTGTCGCCGTGCTGGGTGATGAAGCTCGAAACAAAAATGATCAGCGTGTTAAAACGCAATATTCAGAAATGAGCCCGGGTCAGCAATTGCTGATATCCCGTTTGGGCAGCGTTGAATTACGCGAGGATGTCAATGTTCAAAAAGTGACCGCATGGCGCAATGGGAAACTGGTGTTTGTCAATGAGCCACTGGCCAATGCCGTTACCCGTATGAACCGATATTCTCACACAAAAATTGTCGTGTTGGACAAATCCATCAGCGCCACTGGGGTTAGTGGGGTTTTTAATTCGGGAGATACACGAGCGTTTGTTGAAGCCCTGGAAAGCTTTTTCCCAATCAGGTCATACTCTACAGACAAGAACGTTATTAACCTGGTTGCGGATAAAAAACAAACAGAGAGCAGATAGAATATTTAATTAATTTTTATAGGTAAATAAGGGAAATGCAAAGTCGTGCGTCGTAAAGCCAGAGTCAAAAAATTACCAATACGATTCTGGGAGGGTAAAATGAATTGGTTTGCTTTACAAAGCAGTTGTTTTAACAAAAAAATGTTCAGTCCTGTTGCAGGGCTGCCTTTAGTCTTGTGTCTGATGAGTGTTCCCGCTGTTGCACAAGAACGGCTTAAAAGCTTTGATATTCCGGCGCAAGATTTAAGTTCGGCTCTGCGGGCGTTTGGTGTAAGTTCCGACCGACAGATTATGTTTTCTGAAGATTTGACTGGCGGTAAATTAAGCAATCCTGTCAAGGGTGACTACCCGGCAGTTATCGCGTTGCAGCAGATTTTGAAAGGAACAGGCTTTGAATTTGAAGAGACGGAATCCAATGTGCTTTTAGTCAAAGCTTTACAAAAGGAATCAAGGGGTAGTAGCTATTCTGAAAGGAAGATTGAGAGCAGTAAAAATAAAGTAATAGAAGAAATGATTGTTACTGCTACCAAGCGCGAGCAATCACTTCAGGACACAGTCATCAGTATATCTGCTATTGGCAGTGAAGCGATAGAGCGACGCAGCCTGGTTAGTATGACGGACTATATGAATTCCATTCCCGGCGTAACCCTGGTTGACATCGGGGTTGGTTTTAATCAGATAGTGATTCGCGGCATGGGTGCAACGGGTGGTGAGGCGTCAACAGGGACGTACCTGGGCGAGGCGCCGCTCAGCAGCGTCGGAGTCGCCGCAAACCTCGATGTCAAATTAGTCGATATGGAAAGGGTAGAAGTGGTGAGAGGGCCACAGGGAACGCTGTTTGGTTCAGGCTCCATGGGTGGCGTAGTCCGCAATATTCCCATGTCTCCAAACCTTGAAGAATTTTCTGGCAGTGTCAAGGCAGGTTATTCCTTTACAGGCAATAATGGCAGTGGAAATCACGAACTGGAAGCAGTGGTCAATATACCCCTGATTAAAGACCAGTTGGCTTTGCGCACTTCGGCTTTTAGTCATGATAACAGCGGATTTGTAGAGTATGTTGGCGCCAGTACGCCTGCGCCATTGGCGCTGGCTGAGCAGTACAACCTGGAAGTAGAAAATGCTGGTGATATTGGTGGCAGTACATACGAGGGTATTCGTAATATTTTGTTGTGGCAACCGCAGGAATCTCTGGAGGTAAGCCTGACGCACTTTAAACAGACGCTGAAAAACGACGGCTTTCCATTTGACGATTATCTGGCAGGGGAATATCAAACAACCCAGTATAAAGTTACCAATATTGATCAAAGAAACGATGCAAGACTTGACAAGTATGAGGTGGCCAATCTTACCGTTGATTATGATCTGGATTGGGCAAACCTGATTTCATCTTCTACCTCGTTTAAAAACACCAGAGGGTCTTTTTTTGGTGTAAGTTATTTTTTGAACTTTCTTGGCTTTCCCATGGTTCAGATACAGGATGACAATGAATCCAGTGGATATATGCAAGAAGTGCGTTTGTCTTCAGAGCTGGATGGGCCCTACCAGTTTATTGTCGGAGTATTTTATGAAAACACCAGGAGAATATATGATTCAGTAGCGCCCTGGGCAGCTGATCCAGCATTAATGCCCGCATGGATGGGAACTGATCCCAATGGTTTGTTCACCCAGCATATTGAAGCCCATATCGAGCAATTGGCATTATTTGGTGAGTTGTCGTATGAGTTAAATGATGATCTTACTTTTACCTATGGCTTTAGATGGTTTGACTACGACCGCCGAAAAATTGATGTTAACAGTGGAGTGTTTGCTGCCGGTCGCAACGAAGATGAATCTTCTCAGGAAAAAGATACCATTCATAAATTTAACGTGTCTTACACTCCCAACGAAGATGTGACTCTCTATGCTCAATGGGCACAAGGTTTTAGACTGGGTCAACCACAGGTCGCCATTCCGGCAACACTCTGCGATCTGGATAATGATGGCATTCTTGATAATACCTCTGCCCCGGTAGATCCGGGCGATATCAATTCGGATTACGTAGACAGCTTTGAGCTGGGCACCAAAACGTCTTTTATTGACGGACGATTGGCAGTCAATGCGGCTGTATACCGCTCAGATTGGCAGGGTATACCGGTTGGAGTGATCGGTATTGCGGGTATATGTGGTGTTACGGTGAATGCCGGTGAAGCCCTTTCACAGGGAGCCGAAATTGAAAGCACATACTATCTGACCGATTCTGTACAACTTACCATGTCGGCGTCATACAACAATATAGAATTGGCAGAGAGTCATCAGTTCCTTGGCGAAAAAGGTACACGCCTGCCAAATGCCGCGAAAGTCAACGGCAGTGTTGGTGCGGAATATGAATTTAATTTCGCGGGTTACAATGCTTTTACGCGAGCCGAATTCAGTTACATCGGTGGTTTTTATACGGATATACAGGCAGCAAATTTAGAATCTGGCAATTACGGTAAACTGAATATGCGTGCGGGTATTGACTTCAATGGTGTGGCGCTTGAATTGTATGGCAATAATCTTACCAACAATAACTCCTACAAAACGGCCAACGTCACTCAGGGCTATCGTCTGAGGCCGCGGACAATAGGTGTTTCAGTCAAATACAATTTCTAGTATCTTGCATGTTGAGTCCCGGCTGGCAATGTGATTGACCAGCCGGGACTTACCTTTCAAAAAGTCTGTTAAAACATTCCAAATCAACCGGCGCGCAAATTTACTTGTTGATTGAGTAATGTTTTACAATCAAATATCTCCCCAAACAAATTGCAAAACACTGAGTGCTACCAGCGGCGCCGTTTCAGTGCGCAACACGCGCGGCCCCAGTGTCAAATGCTGAAAATCAGCTTCATTAGCCTGATCAATCTCCAAATTAGCAAGGCCACCCTCTGGTCCTACCAATAATGCAACACTATTCGGAGGTGGCGTGTTAACTGAAAGTGCGTGATCGCTGCGATGGTGAAGTACAAACTTTTGTTCACAGTCAATATCTGTCAGCCATTGAGACAGGTTTTGTGGTGGATGTATTGGCGGAACAGTATTGCGCTGGCACTGCTCACAAGCACTGATGGCGATCTGTCGCCAATGATTCAGTTTCTTTTCAACCCGATCTCCCTTTAGCCTGACTTCTGTGCGCTCTGTGTAAAGTGGTGATACCTCGGAAACACCAAGTTCGGTGGCTTTTTGAATAACATGATCAAAACGATCACCGCGCGATATACCAATACCGAGATGAATTTTAAGCGGTGATTCTCGCTCGGTTTGTTCAAAGGATTCAATCTGTACGGTGCTGTTCTTGCTCCCCGTTGTTACCAGGGTGGCGGCGTATTCACCCCCTTGTCCATTAAACAAAATCACTTTATCGCCAGCTTTGGCCCGCAGCACGGTGACAAGATGGCGTGTCGCTTCGCGACTTAGCTCAATTTGAGAGCCGACGTTCAGGTTTTGGTCGAGATAGATTCTGGTAAGGCGCATTTGAGTTGGAAGTTGGAAGTTGGAAGTTGGAAGTGTAGGGCCTTGC
>JBNKFQ010000063.1:0-11798 GCA_050289385.1 Porticoccaceae bacterium
TTTTTGCCATTGGCTGTTTTTCAGTAACCAGTAACGTCCTGGCCTTATCCAAACTCAATCCGTCCTGATTTGCCCGCATCTTGATTTGTCCGGCGACGAGTTCAGTATCCACCCATCCAGGGCAAACTGCATTGACAGTAATACCGGTATTGGCATTTTCCAGTGCAGCCACTTTAGTTAACCCGACCAATCCATGTTTGGCCGCGCAGTAGGCTGATTTTCCCGCAGAACCCACCATTCCATGTACCGAGGCGATGTTGACGATACGCCCCCATCCCTCCTGCTGCATGCCAGGCAATACAGCTTTGCTGGCATGAAAGGCCGCACTCAAATTAATTGCGATAATATCGTTCCATTTCTGAGCCGGAAATGATTCCAGAGTATCAACATACTGAATACCCGCATTGTTTACCAGAATATCAATACAATTGCCGTCGGCACTATGTTTCTCAATCATTTCACAAATAGCACTTTCAGCTTTGAGGTCGGCATTGGAAAACTCGCAGACAATATTAAATTTGTCCTGAATTTCCCGGGCCATGTCCTCGCCCTGCTTTTGCTCCAGCAAGCCATGAAGCAAGATATTTATTCCTTCTGCCGCAAAACGTTGTGCAATCGCCTTGCCAATACCACTGGTTGAGCCGGTAACCAAGGCGGTTCGTCGTCGTTGCATTTGAAAACTGCCCCCGCAATAAATGATGATAGTTCCATGTGCCGATACTTGGGAAAGCAAGGCCCGAGCACACATTATAACGCTTGTTTATGAATATTTAATTGATTTGCCTACAACAGCTTGGTATTTTCTGTTGGACGATAAGGGGGGGCCAGCGAGTTCAGGCGTTGACGTCCAGGTCAGATATTCTGCAATTAACAACCTGCCGATCTGAAGGGGGTACTATGCAAATTGGAATACCCGGAGAGTCCACTGCGGGCGAAAACCGTGTTGCGGCATCGCCAAAATCTGTCAAGGCAATGATCAAACTGGGGTATTCGGTTGTAATTGAAAGTGGTGCCGGAATAAACGCCAGCTTTATCGACCAGGCCTACGAAGAGGCCGGAGCCAAAATAACCAGCCGGGAGCAAGCCTGGCAATCGGACATTGTTCTCAAGGTCAATGGCCCGACCACGGAAGAAACCGCGCTGCTGCGAGACAAATCAACTCTGGTGAGCTTTATTGCCCCCGCCCAGAATCCCGAACTCCTGGAAGCCCTCGCCCAAAAACAGGTGAATACCCTGGCCATGGACGCCGTGCCCCGCATGACTCGCTCACAGTCGCTGGACGCGTTAAGCGCGATGGCGAATATTTCCGGGTATCGCGCGGTGGTTGAAGCCGCAAACCAGTTTGGCGGGCTGTTTACCGGCCAGATAACCGCCGCTGGCAATATGCCACCCGCCAAAATACTGGTGATCGGCGCGGGTGTCGCTGGCCTATCCGCCATTGGATCAGCCAGCAGCCTGGGAGCCATTGTCCGCGCCTTTGACACTCGCCCGGAAGTGAAGGAACAGATTGTCAGCATGGGCGCTGAATTTCTGGAGCTTGATTTCGAGGAAGAAGCCGGCAGCGGCGATGGCTACGCCAAAGAAATGAGCAAGGCCTTTATCGACGCCGAAATGACCCTGTTTTCCGAGCAGGCAAAAGAGGTGGATATCATTATTACCACCGCTGCAATTCCGGGTAAACCCTCGCCAAAACTGATTACTGCAGATATGGTGGCGTCGATGAAACCAGGTAGCGTTATCGTTGACCTCGCGGCTCTCGGTGGCGGCAACTGTGAACTGACAGAACCCGGCAAACTGGTGGAAGTGAACCACGTCAAAATTGTTGGCTTTACGGATTTCGCCTCAAAACTGGCAAACCAGCCCAGCCAGCTCTACGCCAATAATCTGGTGAACCTGCTAAAACTGCTCTGTCCACAGCAAGACGGAACCATAACCATTGATTTTGATGATGTGGTACAACGCGGCATGACCGTTGTCAAGGATGGCGAAATTACCTGGCCGCCACCTGCCGTGAAAGTAAGC
Organism: Porticoccaceae bacterium; assembly: GCA_050289385.1. Taxonomy (GTDB): domain Bacteria; phylum Pseudomonadota; class Gammaproteobacteria; order Pseudomonadales; family Porticoccaceae; genus JBNKFQ01. Next base: position 2,023 of record JBNKFQ010000063.1, read on the forward strand.
GCTGCCCCCGCGCCAGTCGCTAATAAAGAACAAGCCGGCACACAGGCCGAAGCGGAAGAAACACCCAAATCCGGTGTGCGCAAATATATGGCAATGGGTATTGGCGCGCTGCTGTTCGCGTGGATTGCCAGTGTTGCACCGCAAGAGTTCCTCTCTCATTTTACGGTGTTCGTGCTGGCCTGTATTGTCGGCTATCACGTAGTATGGAAAGTCACCCACGCCCTGCATACACCACTGATGAGTGTGACCAATGCGATTAGCGGTATTATTGTTGTGGGCGCCTTGCTGCAAGTTGGCAGCGAAAACATTCTGGTATGGGTGCTCGCCGGGCTCGCGACACTGATTGCTTCCATAAACATCGTTGGCGGTTTTCTTGTAACGCAGCGAATGTTAAAAATGTTCAGAAAATAAAAAAGGGGGAAGTGCCGTGTCTCAGGGCATGATCAGTGCTGCCTATATTGTGGCCGCGTTATTGTTTATCTTGAGCCTGTCAGGTCTCAGCCGTCAGGAGTCTGCCCAGGCTGGTAACTGGTATGGCATTATCGGTATGGCCATCGCTCTGCTGGCGACCATTGCCAACCCGGACGTATCTGGCGCCGCCATTATTATTGTTGCAATGGTTATCGGTGGTGCTATCGGCACTCGCGTAGCGTTAAAAGTCGAGATGACGCAAATGCCGGAACTGGTAGCCATTTTGCACAGTTTCGTAGGTTTAGCCGCAGTTCTGGTTGGCTTTAACAGCTTTTTTGACCACCCCCCGATGACTGGCGCCGCATTGAATATTCACCTGACGGAAATATTCCTGGGTATATTTATTGGTGCTGTTACATTTACCGGTTCTGTCGTCGCTTACGGCAAGTTGAGTGGCTCAATCCGCTCTGCCGCGCTGATGTTGCCACACCGCCATAAAATGAACCTGGTGGCAGCCATTATTTGCGCGGTATTACTGGTCTACTTTGTCGGCGGCGATAGTGGCCTGATACCGCTGGTTGCAATGACAGTAATCGCACTGGTATTTGGCTGGCACCTTGTGATGTCTATCGGGGGCGCTGACATGCCGGTGGTGGTATCCATGCTTAACTCCTATTCCGGATGGGCAGCCGCCGCTGCCGGCTTTATGCTCAGTAACGACTTGCTTATTGTCACTGGTGCTTTGGTGGGCTCGTCGGGGGCAATTCTGTCCTACATCATGTGTAAAGCGATGAACCGCTCGTTTATCAGTGTAATTGCCGGGGGCTTTGGCACGGATGTCAGCTACGCAGGAAACGAGGAAGATTTTGGTGAACACACTGAAATCAGCGCTCAGGCCGCTGCAGAGCTTTTGAACGAGGTTCAATCCGTTATCATCACTCCCGGCTATGGAATGGCGGTTGCCCAGGCACAATATCCGGTGTACGAACTGACCCAGGCCTTGATTGAAAAAGGCAAAAAAGTTCGCTTTGGCATTCACCCTGTCGCCGGTCGCTTGCCAGGGCATATGAATGTTCTGTTAGCAGAGGCAAAAGTCCCCTATGATATTGTCGAAGGCATGGAAGAAATTAACGACGACTTCCCCGAAACCGACCTGGTATTGGTCATTGGCGCCAATGACACGGTAAACCCTGCGGCATCAGAAGACCCCAACAGCCCTATTGCCGGCATGCCTGTACTGGAAGTCTGGAAGGCCAAACAAGTCATCGTCTTCAAGCGGTCCATGAATACCGGTTATGCGGGCGTTCAAAATCCCCTGTTCTTTAAAGACAACACCTGTATGTTGTTTGGTGACGCCAAAGAGAGCGTTGAGCAAATTTTCAAGGCGCTGTGACACTTTTGTCTGATTGCCGCTCTCTCGCTCAACTTTGAATAATCGGTGGCGTAACTGCGTGATTAATAAATTTGGGGCTTGTGTACCGATTACTCGGCCCCTGGCACCAATTTGAATTTTTACATGCACTCATGTAAAAATTCACGCTCCCCACTCTGGCCACCGCACAACTTCCGGCCAGTATTCATACCATGTTATTTCAACCCACACTCCCCCGCAATGGAATTCAGGATATGAAAGTTACACAAATAATTGTCTTATGCCTTATCTCTCTCCTCAGCAGCGCTCTTGCGCTAAGCAAAGAAAAACCGCAGTCATCACCTTGGGATGATGACGCCTTCAAGGGTCTGGAGTTTCGCAGTATTGGACCGGCATTTATGTCTGGCCGCATTGCCGACATCGCCATTCATCCCGAAAACGACAGTATCTGGTATGTTGCGGCAGGTTCCGGCGGTGTATGGAAAACCGACAATGCCGGTGTTACCTGGACCTCGATATTTGACGATCAAGGCTCCTACTCTATTGGCAGCATTACTATCGACCCAAATAACCCTCATACTGTCTGGGTAGGCACCGGTGAAAATGTTGGCGGTAGACATGTGGGCTTTGGTGACGGCATTTATCGCAGTACCGATGGCGGTAAAACCTGGAAAAACGCAGGGCTTGCCAAGAGCGAGCACATCTCAAAAATTATCGTACATCCCGAAGATTCCAACATTGTCTGGGTTGCTGCCCAGGGGCCGTTGTGGTCACCTGGCGATGAGCGCGGCCTTTACAAAACCACTGATGGCGGCACAACCTGGAAGAAAACCCTTGGTAACGATAAATGGACCGGCGTTACTGATATTGTTATTGACCCCCGCAACCCGGACCGGCTCTACGCAGCGACCTGGGATCGCCATCGTACAGTTGCTGCATACGTGGGGGGCGGCCCCGGCACAGCAATTTATCGTTCAGAAGATGGTGGTGACACTTGGGAAATGCTGAAATCCGGCCTCCCGGAAGAAGATATGGGCAAAATAGGGTTGGCTCTGTCACCACAGCAACCGGACGTTATCTACGCAGCAATTGAGCTGCACAGGCGTACCGGTGCGGTATATCGCTCCACTGACCGTGGCAGTTCATGGGAGAAGAGGTCTGACACGGTTTCGGGAGGTACAGGTCCGCATTACTACCAGGAGCTTTATGCATCGCCACACCAGTTTGATCGTCTCTACCTGATGGATGCGCGGATGCAAGTTTCCGAGAATGGCGGTAAAACCTTCACGCAGGTGAAAGAAGAATATAAACACAGCGATAACCACGCACTGGCCTTTCGCAAGGATGACCCCAATTACCTGCTGGTCGGTACCGATGGCGGTCTTTACGAAACCTTTGACCTGGCCAATAACTGGCGTTTTATTGACAACCTGCCACTGACCCAGTTTTACAAGCTGGCACTGGACGACGCCGAGCCATTTTACAACGTCTACGGCGGCACCCAGGACAACAGTACCGAACGCGGCCCTTCGCGTACCGACAATGTCCACGGTATTAGCAACGCCGACTGGAGTATTGTGCTGGACTGGGATGGCCATCAACCCTCCACTGAGCCCGGCAATCCGAATATCCTGTACGGCGAACGCCAGGAAGGCAGACTATCCCGAATCGATCTGGCGACCGGCGAAGTGCTGGATGTTCAGCCACAACCGGGTGAAGGAGAGCCGACCGAGCGATATAACTGGGACGCACCCATTCTGGTCAGTCCCCACAACCCCAAACGTATCCACTTTGCCTCACAACATGTCTGGCGCAGCGACAACCGCGGCGACAAATGGACAAGAATTTCCGGCGATCTGACCAAAAATCAGAATCGTATGACACTACCGATAAGAGGCAGTGAACAAAGCTGGGACAGTAGTTGGGACCTGTACGCGATGAGCAATTACAACACCATCACATCGCTGGCCGAATCCCCTAAGCTGGAGGGCCTTATCTATGCAGGCACCGATGACGGCCTGATCCAGGTAACGCAAGACGGCGGAGCCAACTGGCGCAAGATGGATGTCGGCTCATTGCCGGGTGTACCAGAAACCGCATTTGTCAACGACATCAGAGCAGACCTGTTTGATGCCGACACAGTTTATCTGGCGCTGGATAATCATAAGTATGGTGACTTTCGGCCAATGCTGTTGAAGAGTGAAAACCAGGGACGTTCGTGGAAATCCATCACTGGAAATCTTCCCGATCGGTTGCTGGTGTGGCGAATTGTGCAGGATCACGTGAAAAAAGACTTGCTGTTTGCCGCCACCGAATTTGGCGTGTACTTCACCCCCAATGGCGGTAAACGCTGGACCAGGCTGGAAGGTGGCATACCCACCATTTCAATACGTGACATTCAGATACAGCGTCGCGAAGACGATCTTGTAGCCGCATCTTTTGGGCGTGGTTTCTATATTTTTGATGATATGAGCGTCTTTCGTCAGGTAAGCGACGACACATTGTCTGCCGAAGCCAGCCTGTTCTCAACCCGCAAGGCCTGGTGGTACATTCCCAGACCGAAACTCGGTTTCAGCAGCAGTCGGGGAAGCCAGGGCGCATCTCATTTTGTCGCCCCCAACCCGCCCTTCGGAGCAACATTTACCTACCATCTGAAAAACGGTTTGCAAACAAAGACCGAAGTGCGCCAGGCTGCTGAAAAAAAGCGGGCAGCAGACAAGTTAGCGTCGCGTTTCCCCGGTTGGGATGCGGTTGAGGCCGAGCGACGTGAGCCCACCCCTAAAATTTGGCTGACAATCAGGGATGACTCTGGCCAGGTAGTACGACGACTGGAAGGACCGCGCGAAAAAGGGTTCCACCGCGTTGCCTGGGATTTACGCTTTCCCGCGCCGCACGCTATTCCCCTGGCTGAACCAACACCTGAGCAAGCAGCGCATCCTGGGCAGGGTTTGATGGCTGCTCCCGGCACCTACACCGTCACCTTGTCAAAACAGATTCGCGACCAGGTGATACAGCTTACCCAACCACAGCGTTTTGAAGTGGCACAGCTGCGCAAGGGCACCTTGCAGGGCGCCAGCCCACAGGACGTTGCCAAATTTTGGCGTGCCTACGAGTCAGCCGTCCGCTTGCACACCGCCATGCAGAAAACCCTGGCCAATTTATTGGCAAAAATCGAACGAATGAATGCGGTAATTGCCAACTCCACAGCTGCTGCCGGTAAGCTTGACGAAAGATTGTTAAACCTGCGTGCAGAAGTACAAGATCTGGACCAGCGCCTTAATGGCCATCGCGCGAAACAGGAACCGGGTGAAAAGGCAGACCCAATAGTGGGAGACCGACTGTTTGCCGTGCAACTGGGTGTTGGCCGCAGCACTTATGGGCCCACAGACACACATCGACGTATGCTGGATATTGCAACTCAAGAGATGAACACACTGCAGGCAGGCATTCAGACCAGCAGCAAAAAACTGTCAGATCTCGCCAAAGATCTGATTGCAACAGGTGCTCCATGGCTGGAAGGAGAGGATTTACCAGACAGTCTGTAGTGTAAAGCGCAGGGTCCTGACCAGGGCCTGTGCCGGTTTCCAACCTCCCGAATTCGACACAAGTATATACTTGTGTCGAATTGTTTCTGTCTTTTATTTTTGTTATGAGTAACGAACCAACATTGACAGAGATAAGAGATATGCTTATTACGCGACGCAGGCTCATAAAAAATGCAGCTATGGGGGTTGGGGCTACGCTCGGTATGAAGATTGGGCCGCGAGTATTCGCCAGCGAAAATAGCGGAGTAAAAATCCCTGTTACCATGTGCCATGGTATTAACAAACATTTGACACTTGAACGTTTTGAACAGTATTTGGCCATTGCGTCAGAAATGGGGTTTTCCACTATCAACTACGACCAGCTCCATGCATGGCTGACAGATAGCGGATCACTTCCCGAAAGGCCCATTATGTTTGACTTTGACCATCCCATGTTGAGTGTACCTGATGAGATTTACCCGGCAATGAAACAATATGGTTACAGTGGCAATCTGTTTGTGAATACAGGTTTTTTTGATAAAACCTGTAAAGAAATATCAGCCAAAGCGGGCCAGCCAATGTGTGCAACCTGGGAACAGATTGAAAAGTTGGCGCAAGCAGGGTGGACTATCGGCGCCCATACACATACCCACCCCAACTTGTCCGAACTTTCGACAACAGACCCGTCTGGCGAGGTGATCCGCATGGAGATGGAAAAAAATGACCAACTCATTAAAGATAATCTTGGACTGACGCCAAGGTATTTTGCCTTTACCGGAAATGCGACAGGTTCAACATGGTCCAGTATCGCCGCTCGTGAAGCGAAAAAAAGGTACAGGCTTGGCCGTCTCTGGATTACAGGCAGCAAGTGCGAAGCCGATGGAAAAATCCTGCGTTACGCTGATTTGGTCAATGCAGCCGGTCCCGATGAAATCGACGGAGGCCCGCCCCACGCGTCGCGCTATATCACAAAAAATACGCCATTTTTCAAGCTGCCATCAATGGAATTACAGGCATTAATTTACGAACCCGATGCTTTTCGACAATATCTGGAACGGGCTTTAATATAACACCGGCACGATTTGAACCGTTGTCTGGAGTTCCAGGTGAATCAACGTATACCCCTCTCCACTTCAAAACTGGCAATATCAGGATAGATGTGCTTTATTCCAGAGCGAAAGGAAGGGTACCCAAACCCGCCCAAATTACCTTTAAGATACTTTAAAACCACTTGGTCGAACTCTCTTTCTCCCACCTTTTTGCGTAAGGCCCGAAGCACAAAAGCGGATTTACCGTGGGAGAACGACTGTAATCGGTCCAGATTGTATTTTGCATCAGTACTGGTGTCGGGATTAATCAGTCTCTGGTCAAGATCTTTGATTTTGGAGAAGTGTTCACGCCATCGTCTGGTTGAAAAATCAACAAGTTGTGGCTGATCACCAACTATATTTCGATAAAACTCCCGGTCATAGATAAGCCCCAACCCCAGAGATAACCAAAGGTCGTGGCGAGCACGTGCATTTTCGTATGTTTCACCAAACCCAAAATAGAGGTGCCCCAGCTCGTGGGCCACCATATCCAGAGTGTAGTTCCACACAGGCTGTGTTGATTCCGGATAGACCTCTTCCATATAGCCCATCGTGTTTTCTTTTTTGTTCTTAAAACCCGAGTTGTCGTGCAGATAAGATTGCAGCTCATCAGATACCTCATTGCTATCGTAAACAGCCAATACATTATTGCCTACCGATGCGCCACCAAGAGGGCCGTCCAGCCCCAGAAAAAAGATATGCCGGGAGATACCGTAAAATCGTTCAACATACTGCGGCCAAATCAGTTTTACTGCTTTGGTCAACGCATCCAGACTGATGTAACTGCCCTGCTTTCGAGCCATTATGGTAAAGGGTGTACCTGCCACCAGAACCTCCTGACTGTCCCACGCCGCTTTCCGGTAAAAACCAATCAAAAATTGAGCTACTAAAATACCCTGTACCTTATGCCCGCCATCTATCGCCGATGGCCTGGCTGAAGCGACCACACCTAGATCCGGTGCGTGGCGAAGTGTCGCGCTGTGTATAACCGGGTTACTATAATCGACAAAAGCTCTCTGTTTAACTTCATATCGAACATCCTGAACCGGGTTAATAGCAGGCAAAAGTTTCCCCACCATCAAAAAATCCCGATGACCAAGCAACTCCATATCTGATCTTGTTCTTTTCAATTGATATCGAATCGTCAACTGTGCATTTTCTTCTACCCCGCCATCAATATTGAGCCAAAACAAGGTAAAGCTTTCGTCCAGCAATGGCAGAACAAAACTCTCTATTCTCATTGGTTTGTCTACGCGAATTTTTTTACCGTTGTAGTAAACTGCCAATGACTTGATATCGTCAAAGACTCTGGATGTAACCAGCGGTAGTTTTTGCTCTTTCGACAAGTCGCTTTTGGCAAACTGAAAAGTGGATTTTATGTAGTAATTTTCTGCCGCCAATTCAACGTCATGATGTATGTGACGAATACTGACTGAACTACTATTTTCTGCAGCACACCACGGCACTATTGCCGTCAACGAACAAACTAACAACAACCTGTACAACATGGCTTTCTCCAAAGATGGACAAAAGCATAAAGTTACTACGGGGGAGACAATCAGTTCCTGGCGTTTTTTGACTAATTTGCTTTTTTGAACTGAAATTGGGACGGCGATACGGTAAGCAGCTTTTTGAAGTTTTTGTTGAATCGGCTCAGGTCGCTAAAACCGACTGACTGAAAAACGTCACAAATCGGCCTATTATACAATAATTCATGAATACTGTTGGAAATACGCATATGAGTGCGATATTCCACAGGTGTAAATATAAAGGCTTGTTTAAAAGCTCGGGTCATCTGTGCCTGGGTAGTATTGATATATTTTGCAACCTCACCCAAGCTGGTCGGATTTCCAAAATCGTCGTCGATAGCGAATTTTGCTCGTTCAGCAATAATATGGGCCGAGGATGCCAACAACAACCCATGCCCATTATATGCTCGAACAATGGAATCAGATATTCCCTGGAAATTTTTTGGAAGCTGATTCATATCTGTTCTAATATAGAGCGGCGATTTCCCGGAAAGAAACTTAAATGGTCGCTTGGAGATAACAGCATTTACTAAAACCAATGCCTCTTTTATTTTAAATTTCAGACAGCAAAAAGGAGGGAACACTACAAAATATTTTCCCTGAGTCAACAAAAATAGTTTATCACCTTTCTGAAATTCCAACTCACCGTACGGCAGCTCAATAATTCCACACATCCAGCGAGGGCCCAGAGCGTCTCCAACCCACTGCTCGCCTCTCAAGGTGATCCTGCGCTTTAGTGCAACCTCCTGACGACCCAGAATCCGGAATTCCCAGCTTGAACTGGCATCAAGATTAACCACTTTTAAAGGCGCAGACGGTTTCATGAGCAGGAGGTTCTGAGTATTAAATTTCGTTGTGAGTATAGCGGTTCTTTTTGATCCGGAGCAAGTTTTGCTCTATCAGAGCATTACACAGCCAACCTGCTCTTTGATAATCAACGTCGTGCGCAAACGACTGGTGCCAAAATCTGACGTGCGCGCAAACAGCGGACCTTCCTGGATGATCCACACCTTCACCGAAAAACCCCGTTGTGCCGCCGACAAAACCAGGCCATGCGGATGACAGCCACCATGACCGGACGTCATAAAAGTAGTGGTGGATTCGCGCCAAAGTTGTAACTCTTCGCGCCGGGACAACGCATAACCTGGATCCAGTGCGCTCATAGCCATCATTAGCGCCGCCGGCCAACAGTAAATGACGTGGATTGACCAATCCAGGGCACTGGCTTGTGACGAGCGACATCGGTATAGCGTCGAATGCGCTTGTGCAGCCCGACCGGGTTTTTATCGCGGTATATAGCCAATTGCTGGTAGGCTGTCGAACGAAGAAAAGCAAGCGCCACATGATCGTCTTTACCCGCCTCCAGTCGCACATAAAATCTTCCCACTTTCAGCCAGTCGTTCACCTTCCAGTAATAATTGCTGTCAAATACCCTCGCGCTGAAAATCGGGGTCAACCGCAATTGAATACAGACGGGCCAAACGAATACCCTGGCGATCTGTCTGGCTGAACAGGCCAACAGCACCGCCACTCTGCCACCCTGGAATGGATTATTATTATCTTGATCGCTCTCGAAATTATATTGTTTACCCTGCATGAGTTATTTTTCAAATAACTCGTCAGGGAACCCCGCCAAATTTCAAAATAAACGTACTTTCGCTTATACCTTTCTGATGACACGCACTCGGAGGCATGCCAGGGCCTGTTATACAGCATTTTTCCAGTTTTTTACTACACTGTATAGAGTTGTATAGCGTTTTCAAGCTGCTAAATATAATAACCGAGGCAAAGAAAATGAAAAATTCACATATCTTGCAATTTGTAGTGATACTTCTTGCTACAAGCAGTTTAC
>JBNKFQ010000064.1:0-2424 GCA_050289385.1 Porticoccaceae bacterium
AGATGCCAACATATGGAGTGATCATGGGGCAAGGAGTATCGGTGGCAAACTTAGTGGGCAATACGCTCATTACTGGTTGGGGCAATCCAGCAGACTCATTGCAAAGTTGCTCGGCAGTTATTATGGCCAATCCTGGTACAGGTGCGGCAGGCCTTTATCATTTCCCCGCAGGGAACATCGACGAGGACGCAGGTTCGAGAAACGTTCTTACCCAAATGAGAGATAACGTACGGCCAACTGAAGCCTATATTGCCTACGGAGTCGTAGATATGATGGACCCTGCTGCAGGACAGCGAATAGCTCCCGTAGATCCATATAACATGCGGCTTCGCGAATACGTGCTGCGCCTGCTCCCATTAAACTCTCGCCTTCGGAGATTCCCGGCAAATAGGCGGATAGCGTCGGTGAGCTTGAATATTGCCGGACAAATCCAGATTGGTGACCGAGCCCCGGCTAACATCACTGACTTGAGAAACCGGAATGCCGGTGCTTTCGGTTTCGGGAGGGTGTATTGGAGATAGTGCCCTACCATACAATTGGAATCGTAGGCTAGAAAATTTCATGTGTCATTTATTAGCGGGGCGCAAGGGAAGAACACCCCTCTCCCGGGACACGGGCTGGGCGCCCCCCTTAAATACATCCCTGTACGCTCGTAATCGGCATCCATGCCTCATACGGTCCCGGAAGAGGGGTATTCTACCCTTCCGCCTTCCTAGTAACTCAGAACAATGTGCCTCGGGGAATTTACTCCAGAGGCACACTCAGACAACCTGAAAATGCACTGGCAATACCTGAATAACTTTGAAGGTGACAAGGTTTAGCGGGTCATGGTTACGTTTATGTGCTGCGGCACGGATAGCCCGGGCTTCGGGGCGAGGAGAGAACCCTGCCTTTTGCCCCACCTTGAAAAAAATAAAAAAAGTGGACACCCACAGTTTGAAAAATTCAGCCTAAACTGCTGCTAAAGAAAATGGCTTGTGCGGCAACTTAATATAAGGCAAACCAAACTTGAACTGGTTTTTGAGAAGGATAGGAGCAATCGTGTGGATGGCTATGTAACTATTGACGCCAAAATTTTACTCTGACCCCTCGACCCCTCGACCCCACGAAGCCCTGTCCTGTACGCTCATCCCGCCCCCACAGTAAGGCGCGGCGCACACAGCGGGAGACACAGTGGTAGTAGGATTTGGTGTCTGGGCAGATAAGTGCTTGGCGTGGCACAGTCATTTTCTACTGGCTCCTGGAGTTGGGTATATAATCAGTATTTTGTGCAAATGACGATAAGATTCAATGGCAGTGGCGCGAAAAGCTCTTTTTGTTTGGTGGATGTCCTAGAGTTTGTTCGTGGGTGTCCTAGAGTTTAGAGTTTGACTGCTGCGCTACGGGCAAAGTGCCATTAGCAAGTCCAAGGCGGCGCCGTCCACAACCAGGCCAGACAGTACGCTCCGGCGCTGCGTGCCTCCGCGAGACAGCCTATGCTGACAACTTGAAGCACTATGGAATTGCATGGGAATCAGCTATGAACTACAAAATAACCTGGAAAAAGAAATTAGTATGTGTCGATTACTTTGGTAAGGTGACAAACAAAGATATTCAATATGCCCATTTTGAATTAAATGGTGATGATCGTTTTTATAATTGTGATTATTTGATTTTAAATATTAGTGAATGTGATTTAAGTGCTGTATCTGTTCCAAATTTATCTCTGGTAATTGCCACTGATTTTGGGGCAACAAGAACACATCAAACCCTGAAAGTTGCTATGGTAACTACTATTCCGGACAGCATCGAAAAGGCTAGAGAATATATAGAAAGAAACCGATCTCTTAATACACCATGGGAGTTCAAAATACTACCTTCAGTAAAAGAGGCAAAGGAGTGGTTTGGTATTTAACAAGTTTGTAGAAGATTTGTAAGAAGAATTGAGAAGAATTGGACACCCACAGCTTGAAAAATTCAGCCAAAACTGCCGCTAAAGAAAATGGGTTGAGCGGCTACTTAATATTGGAAACAAAGGCTCTTCGGTAGAAGCGTATACGTGCCAACAGGTATTTTTCGAAGTGTGATAAATCTTCGCAGCTGGCCTGCGATAGCGTTCTTTAAGGGACAACCACAAGGTCAGTGAGCAGCGGGCGGAGGGAGGTAGCGTTCACAGTTGCAAATACCCTGCTCCCAGCGCTTGCCGAGTTGTTGGCATGCACAACGGATGGCGTGGGCGGAACCCACCAGCGTTTTTAAACGGCTCTCGAAGTTCCGACTAAGATAGAGCCAGTGTTCGGGTCGATTTGCAGCCGTTCCAGAATCGGCGGCAGATGCTGGCGAATGGCTCCGTGCTTGCCGTCACGCAGGATGCAAACCGCATTATTTACACTATGGTACCACATCCAGGTTGCTGCCCGGATAGCGCACTATCCTGTTTGCAAG
>JBNKFQ010000065.1:0-13370 GCA_050289385.1 Porticoccaceae bacterium
AGGATGGAATCATTCCCTTCCAACTTCCAACTTCCAACTTCCAACTTCCAACTTCCAACTTCCCATGCGTCAAAAAAACGACACATTCCCCACACAACTTCCCCGGCACTTTTTAACCAACTGATATCCATAGTATTTTTCATTTGGCACAGGTATTGCTAATACCCTCTGTAAATAAGTTCTGGCATGTAGGGCAATAAATGGCAACGGGTAATCAGGAACTCGACCTGGGTAGTGGCAAAGGTGCAAAGAAGACAGCTAAAAAAGGCGGGAGTAAAAAAAAGAGCGCAGACGGTAAAAAAGGTGGTGGTAAAAAAGCGTTTTTTTTCTTGCTGTTGATTGCAGGTCTGGCGGCTGGCTGGATATTTGGTAAACCACTGTTTACCAACGCTGAAAACTCCGGAGGTCAGATTGGGGCTGAAACACCGGCGACGCCGGTGTCATCGAGTGCGTCCAACTCAAAAGCGCCCACGGTTTACCTGGATATAGAGCCACCCCTGATTGTGAATTTCAGTCACAACAACACCTTGAGATATCTACAGGTCAGTGTCTCGGTAATGGCCCGCAGCGAAGCCGTGATCGAACTGGTTAAACACCATATGCCAGCCATTCGTCACAGTTTTATCATGTTACTCAGCGGCGCCGACTACAGCCAGCTCGGCGCCCGCGAAGGCAAGGAAAATATTCGCAAGCAGATGTTGTCCCGGGTGCGTAAAATTGTCTCTCAGGATGGTGGGGCCGGTGAGGTGGAAGACCTGTTTATCACCGGTTTTGTCATGCAGTAATCGACAATGGCAACCAAAGACCTTTTATCCCAGGAAGAAATTGACGCTCTGCTTGCCAGTGTCGGTGATGACGACAGTGACGGGTCAGCATCTCCCGGTAATGCCAATTCTTCCAGTGGCGCAGGGTCAGTAACACCCCGCATTGTGGATTTCTCCAGCCAGGAGAAGTTTTTCTGCGGCCAAACACCCATGCTCGATATGATTAACGAGCGTTTCTGCCGCAGATTTAATCAGAAACTTGCAAATACGGTGCACAAACCGGTAGAAGTGACGTGTGCAGGTACGCGCCCAGTGACCTACCTGGATTTTTTGCGTACCCTGGCGTTGCCCACCAGTATTAATTTTATACAGATAAAACCTTTTGTCGGGACAGCACTGGCGGTGTTCGACGCCGACCTTATCTTTGTGCTGGTGCACCATTTTTTTGGTGGTAGCGGCCGCTTGCAAATACCGGCGGGCAGAGAGGATTTTACCCCCACTGAAAATCGTGTGGTCAGCAAGGTGCTTGAACAGGTGTTTGCTGATATGAAGGATGCGTGGGCATCGTTGCTGCCGGTGGAGCTTCATTACCTGCGATCTGAAACGAATCCCGATTTTGCCCATGCCCTGAGTCCCACCGAGCTGCTTCTGGTATCGAGTTTTGAAATTGATATTGATGGGCAGGGTGGAAAGTTTCAGATGGTACTGCCCTCTGCCATGCTTGAGCCGGTCAAGGACAAACTCGCGTCAACGTTTCAGAGTGAAAAAGCTGAAGCCAATGTTGTGTGGCAGCAGGTACTCAAGAACAAAATCAAGTCAATTGATGTTGACCTGACTGCCCGGCTTGCGGACCTCAGTTTGTCGCTGCGAGATCTTCTCGCTATGGAGGCGGGAGACATCATTCCACTGGAATTGCCCGATCAAGCCACCTTGTATTGCGGCGATATTAAATTATTTACCGGGCAGTTCGGAACGTCGGGGGGCAAAAACGCTATCAAAATTACCGGCCGGGCCAGCTCCGACAACCCGTAACCTTGCCACTTTTCAAGAGGTAACGAATGAACGACATCACGATGGATAAAGCGCAGGAACAGATATTGGGGCAAGAAGCCAAAGACTACCAGCCTGCCGACTTGCCAGACTTGCAGGCCGATGGCAGCCCTGCTGCTGCGGCTGTCGGGGTCGATGCCGACATAAACCTCGATGTGATACTGGATATTCCTGTCAACCTTTCGGTGGAAATTGGCCGGGTACCGGTGGCAATCAGTGAGCTACTGCAATACAGCAAGGGTTCAGTGGTGGAGCTGGAACGTCTGGTGGGCGACCCGCTTGACGTTATGGTCAACGGTACCCTGGTTGCCAGGGGCGAAGTGGTGGTGGTCAACGACAAGTTTGGCGTGCGCCTCACCGATGTTGTCAGCAAAGCGGAACGGGTGAAAAACCTGAAGTGAAATTTTTTTTACGAACTGCTATCGCCCTTGTTTACCTGGCGCCTGTAACCCGAGTACTGGCGTCTGCGGAAAATGTCGACGCAACGAGTATTGCAACCAGGACAACGGTTGTGGACGGCAACTATTTATTAGAGCTTGTTTTTGCTCTCGGCCTGGTTGTGGTTTGTATTTTATTGTTTGCCTGGTTGTTAAAACGCTTGCAAGGGGTTTCCGGTCGAAGTGGTAGTGCAATGCGCGTTGTTGGCGCCCTGTCTCTGGGTACACGTGAACGAGTGGTACTGGTTCAGGTGGGTGATCGGCAGGTGTTGGTTGGTGTTGCGCCGGGTCGGGTCAGCCGCGTCTGCGAGTTTGATTCGCCGGTGGTGGATGCCAGCGATGATTTGACCAGACCGGCGAATTTCGCGTCTTTGCTGGATACCATCGGCAAGCGGGGATATGGCAAGCGGGGACAGAAGTGAAGCGCTGGTGTTTTTTGCTGTTGTTTTTGTTGCCGGTCGGCGCTTTCGCTGATCAGTCTTTGCCGTTGATTACCGTTACACCGTCGGCGAACGGTGGTCAGACTTACAGTACAAGCATTCAGATTTTGCTTCTGATGACTTTCCTCAGCCTGCTGCCGACGGTCTTGCTCACCATGACCTCGTTTACGCGAATTGTGGTTGTGTTGTCGATATTGCGTCAGGCGCTGGGTACGGTTCAGACACCTTCCAACCAGATTATTATTGGCCTGGCTCTGTTCGCCAGCCTGTTCATCATGGGCCCGGTTCTTGAAGACGCCTATACCACAGGATTAAAGCCCTACATGGATGAACAGATTACCTTTGAAGAAGCGACGGTAAAAGCGGCGGCGCCGTTTCGTGATTTTATGCTCAATCAAACCCGCGATACTGATTTGGCACTGTTTGTTGAAATGTCTGGTAGTGATGGTTTTGATCAACCCGAAGATGTACCGCTCAAAATATTATTGCCGGCTTTTGTTACCAGCGAACTGAAAACTGCATTTCAGATCGGGTTTCTGATTTTTATTCCGTTTTTGATTATCGACCTGGTGGTGGCCAGTGTCCTGATGTCCATGGGCATGATGATGTTGTCGCCGATGATTATTTCGTTGCCATTCAAGATTATGTTGTTTGTGCTGGTGGATGGGTGGTCGTTGGTGATGGGAACGCTGGCGATGAGTTTTGGGGTTTGATGGCATGGTGATGGTGCGGGCTGTGTGTATGGGGGTTCGACGTTCGATGTTCGATGTTCGACGAAAAGACAAAACCCGTTCTGCCAGGCTGTGCAGTGGTCTGTATTCAGCAGACTTCCCCGGCGCTCGCTGCTGGATGCTTTTACATCGAACATCGAACGTCGAACATCGAACAGTAACACTCGAAGCAGACAGCTTGCAGATCGCACCCTTACCCCCCGGAGGCAACGTCCCTTGACCCCCGAAATGGTTATGCAAATCGCACGCGAAGCCTTGTCGGTCACGGTAATGCTGGCTGCTCCGCTGCTGTTATCTGCACTGGCCATCGGTTTGCTTATCGGTGTGTTTCAGGCCGCCACTCAAATTCAGGAAATGACGCTGAGTTTTATTCCAAAGCTGATTGTACTGGCAGTCGCAATCGCCATTGCCGGACCGTGGATGCTGCAAGTGATGACTGACTTTACCAAAAGATTGTTTGCCAGTATTCCCGGTTTGTTGGGATGAGCTTACCGGGGGTACCAGGTGGAACTGACAGCGATGGAATTAATGCGATGGGTGGGGTCGGTGATGTGGCCATTTGTTCGCATTGGCGCGATGCTGATGGCAGCCCCGGTATTGGGCGCGCGCTCGGTACCGGTGCGGGTGCGCCTGGTGCTGGGGCTGGCGATAGCGGTTGTGGTTGCACCGCTGCTGCCCGCCGTGCCAGCGGTCGACCCACTGAGCCCGGCGGGTTTGATGATCGGTGTTCGCCAGGTGCTGTTGGGAGTGGCCATGGGATTTATCTGGCACATGGTTTTTGCCGTGCTGGTTCTGGCGGGGCAAACCATCGCCATGACAATGGGGCTCGGTTTTGCCTCGGCAGTAGATCCCCAGAACGGTGTTCAGGTACCGGTGCTGAGTCAGTATTTTTTAATTACAGCCACCCTGGTATTTCTGGCGCTGGACGGGCATTTAATGTTGATCGATGTGCTGGTGCAGAGTTTTCGTTTGATGCCGGTTGGGGGAACGGAGTCGTTGCTGGAGATGCCCTGGAAAATTGTGTTGTGGGGTTCTCACATGTTCGCCAGCGCATTGCTGATAGCCTTGCCTGCAACCATTGCCATTCTGATGGTGAATCTGGCTTTTGGCGTAATGACCCGGGCAGCGCCACAGCTCAATATTTTTGCCGTGGGATTTCCGGTGACTCTGCTGGCCGGTTTTGTGCTGCTACTGTTCAGTCTGCCCGGTTTGTTGCCACGTATCAGTGCTTTGTTGGGGGAAGCGACAGAGTTGATGTTGGTGGTGTTGCAGTGAGTGTTCGACGTTCGACGTTCGATGTTCGACGAAAATGCACAGTTCGACAGAGGGCAGACAAAACATCTTTTTGCTCCAATCGAGTTACCGAACTGGTTCTGATTTTGAATTGTTTTACATCGAACATCGAACATCGAACATCGAACATCGAACATCGAACGTCGGACGTCGAACGTCGAACAAAAAAGCGGCAGGATAGCACCCAATGACTGAAGAGACTCTACAAGACCGCACCGAAGCCCCCACACCCAAACGGCAACAGGAGGCGCGCGAAAAAGGCCAGGTTCCCCGCTCCAGGGAGCTGAATACCCTGTTGTCGATGATGGCCGCAGCAGCGGGTTTGTTGTTGCTCGGCGACGATTTGGCCCGGGGTATGTTGCAACTGTTCCGCGATGGTCTGTCGTTTGACTACCGCCCTGCACAAGCGGTTGCTCCGGTTGCGTCAGTATTTGGCGAAATGTTTCTGCGCGCCATGGGCATATTGGTGCCACTGTTTTCCGTGCTGGTATTTGCCGCGCTGGGTGGCTCTTTGGTGCTGGGTGGCTGGGCCTTCAGTTTGTCGGCGCTTGCGCCCAAACTTGAACGTGTCAGTCCACTGAAAGGCCTCAAGAGAATCTTTTCCAGTCGCGGCCTGGTGGAGTTGATCAAGGCTCTGGCCAAGTTTGTGCTGGTGGCATCGGTGGCGGTCGTGGTGATCTGGATGTTACTCGACGATCTGATCGGCTTGTCTGCTGTCAGTGTGCAAAATGCAGTGGCCCACAGTGCCAGCCTGATGGCGTGGGGGCTGCTCACCCTGAGTCTGGCGTTATTGGTTATTGCCGCCATTGACGTGCCGTTCCAGTTATTCCAGCACAACAAACAATTGCGTATGACCCATCAGGAAGTGCGGGATGAATTGAAAGAGTCCGAAGGTCGCCCCGAAGTTCGCGGTCGCATCAAAAACCTGCAGCGGGAAATGTCTCGCCGTCGCATGATGGATCGCGTGCCCGACGCCGATGTGGTGATTACCAACCCTACTCACTATGCGGTGGCGCTGAAATATGACGACGGTGGTACAGGTGCACCCGTTGTGGTGGCAAAGGGCAAGGATCTGGTGGCCGCACGCATTCGTGATATTGCCGGGGAAAATAAAGTGGTGTTGTTTTCTGCGCCGCCGCTGGCGCGAGCTCTATATGCTACTACCGAGCTGGATCAGGAAATTCCACAACAACTGTTTTTGGCTGTGGCCCAGGTGTTGGCGTACGTATTCAAACTGAGAACGGCAAGTCACTTCGAGTCGCGGCCAAAGCCGCCACAAGATTTGCAAGTACCAGACGAATTATGGCATGACATGGAGCCCCATTCAGAATGACAGTGCCACAACAAACAGGAAATTCTGCACCGGGCGGCAATTTGTTGCCGATGTTGTCGCGGGTGGGTCTTGGCACACCCGTATTGTTGATGTTGATGCTGGCGATGATGGTGTTGCCACTGCCGCCACTGGCTCTGGATTTGCTGTTTACGTTTAATATTGCTTTTTCGCTGATTGTCTTGCTTGCAGCTATTTACACCATGCGACCGCTGGAATTTTCGGTGTTTCCGACGGTGCTGTTATTGGCGACCTTGTTGCGCCTGGCCCTGAATGTGGCTTCTACCCGAGTGGTACTGATTAACGGGCACTCCGGTACCGGTGCCGCCGGACAGGTAATTGAAGCCTTCGGTGAATTTGTTGTCGGCGGTAATTACACCGTCGGTTTTGTGGTGTTTGCCATTTTGGTCATTATCAACTTTGTGGTGGTAACCAAGGGTGCCGGTCGCATTTCTGAAGTGACTGCCCGTTTTACGCTCGATGCCATGCCCGGCAAACAAATGGCGATTGATGCGGATCTGAACGCGGGCATGATCAGCCAGGAAGATGCCCGAGCCCGGCGCGATGAGGTGTCGCGAGAGGCAGATTTTTACGGCGCCATGGATGGCGCCAGCAAGTTTGTGCGCGGCGACGCGGTGGCTGGCATCCTGATTCTGTTTATCAATATTGTCGGCGGTTTGCTGGTGGGGGTTATGCAGCACGACCTGAGTTTTTCGCAGGCGGGTCATAACTATGTCTTGCTGACCATCGGTGATGGCCTGGTGGCTCAGGTTCCTTCCCTGCTGTTGTCTACCGCGGCAGCGATTATTGTTACCCGTGTTTCTGATTCGCAGGATATGGGCGGGCAGATAACTTCCCAGTTATTTGCCAGCCCCCGGGCCATTGCGATCGCTGGTGCTATTGTTGGCATTCTGGGGTTGGTGCCCGGTATGCCAAATCTGGTGTTTCTGTTGCTCAGTCTGGTGTTGTGTGCCGTCGCTTATCTGGTTTCCCAAAGGGCGCGACAATCACAACAGGCGGCGGTACCGGCGCCGGTGGAAGAGACTCCACAGGAGACGCGTGAGCTCAGTTGGGACGATCTGAAGCCCGCCGATGTGGTTGGCCTGGAAGTAGGCTATCGCCTGATTTCTCTGGTTGATAAAAACCAGGGGGGCGAGTTGTTGTCGCGAATTAAAGGTGTGCGCAAAAAACTGTCCCAGGAGCTGGGTTTTTTGATTCCGCCGGTACATATCTGTGACAACCTCGACCTTTCTCCCGGCAGTTATCGCATCACCTTGCTGGATACCACTGTGGGTGAAGGCGAAGTGCACCCCGGCAAGGAACTGGCGATCAACCCCGGCCAGGTATTTGGTGAGCTGCAAGGTATAAACACCAAAGATCCGACGTTTGGCCTGGATGCTGTCTGGATTGAACCCGGACAGCGTGACGAGGCTCGCACCATGGGCTACACGGTGGTGGATTGCAGTACTGTGGTGGCGACGCATTTGAGTCAATTGCTCAAGCAACACAGCCATGAACTGCTGGGCCATGACGAAGTGCAGCAATTGCTGGATGTGCTGGCCAAATCATCACCCAGACTGGTGGAAAGTCTGGTGCCCGATACCCTGCCGTTGGGCACAGTTCTGAAAGTGATGCAAAACCTGCTGGCCGAAGGCATACCGATTCGCGATGTGCGATCAATTGCTGAAGCTATGGCGGCTGGTGGCGTCAAGAGTCAAGATTCTGACGCACTTACTGCACATGTGCGTGTCGCATTGGGACGCACCATTGTTCAGCATATCAGCGGTATGAACCCGGAATTGCAGGTGATGACACTCGACGCCAATCTGGAACAGATATTGCATCGAGCTGTTCAGGGCGCCGCTGGCGATGCCGGCGGAATGGAACCGGGACTGGTGGACCAGATGTTGACGCAAATATCGGAACAGGCACAGCGTCACGATGCTGTTGGTCAGGAGCCGGTGTTACTGGTATCCAGTGCCATGCGGTTATGGCTTTCGCGTTTGATTCGCGGATCTGCACCCGGTGTTCACGTGCTGGCTTACGACGAGATACCCGCTGGCAAACGAGTAAAGGCCGTAGCCAGTGTTGGCGGTGCACCAGCCCTGGGTAATGGGTAGTTAATGAGTAGTTAATGAGTAGTTAACGGATAGCTAATGGCCGGGTAGCGGGCAGCAGTTCCTCGAAATAATTCAAAGCTGGAAGCCCTTTGGGGCCCGTTGGGTAAAAATGGAGATGTGTCAATGAAAATCAGGCGTTTCACTGCGGAGGATTCCCGCCAGGCTATGCGCTCAGTACGGGCGGAGCTGGGGGATGATGCTGTGATCCTTTCGAGCCGCAAGGTTAACGGTGGTGTTGAAATTGTCGCCGGAGCCAATTTTGACGACGCGACCTTACAGCGTGAACTTGATCAGGAGCCGCGCGAGTTCGGGGTCGCCAGTGCCGAAAGTCTGTTAGCGGAAGCAGACAAATTGTCACGCAGTACAAGTTCATCCAGCCGACACTCTGACGATGGTTATCAGCACCCGGTTCTGCAAGAGATTCGGGCAGAATTGGGTACCTTGCGGGAGATGCTGGAAGGTGATTTGGCGCAGATGGTCTGGAGCGGGCAGGGCAGGAAAAATCCACTGCGAATAGTGTTGCTGCGTCAGCTTCAAAATCTCGGTCTGTCGGCTGACGTTAGTGCGGGTATTATCGAAAAAATACAAGGTGGCCAGGATCGAGACCGCAGTTGGCAAGACGCATTAAAGATTCTTGCAGACGATTTGCCTGTTTGTCATCAGGATGTGGCGGGCAGCGGTGGGGTAATTGCGGTAATGGGTCCGACCGGCGTTGGCAAAACCACCACTGTAGCCAAACTCGCGGCCCAGTACGCCTTGCGCCATGGTCGCAAGCAGGTTGCACTGGTCACCACAGATAACTATCGCATCGGTGGCCGGGAACAGCTGGAAACCTTTGGCAAAATACTCGGCGTGCCGGTAAAACTGGCCAACTCGGCAAGGGAACTTGGCGAGGCCTTGCGGGAATTTAGTGATCGCGGGCTGGTGATGATAGATACCGCCGGTATGAGTCAACGCGATATCACCCTGGCGCGACAGTTCGACACCCTGCGCGACAGCAGTTGCGATATCAAGGTGTTACTGACCCTCTCTGCCACTTCGCAATCGGGCATACTGGACGAGGTAATTGCCGGGTTTGGCCAAGTCAAGCTGGCTGGCGCCGTAGTTACCAAGTGCGATGAAACCACCAGCCTGGGGGCGGTTATTACCGCTTTGATAAAGCATCGTTTGCCGTTGGCGTACGTCGGCACTGGCCAGCGAGTGCCGGAGGACATTGATCGTGGCGATGGCATAAAGCTCACTCGCGAAGCGTTGCGTCTGGCGAAGGCAGGCTCCGGTTCTGCAAGCGCCGAACCTTATCAACGGCAACAGATATCTGGCGAGGGAATCAGGGCAAATGGCTGAAGCAGATGAAGTGGTGGATCAGGCCAGCGGGTTACGCCGCCAGGTGCAGTCGGGACCAGTGCAAACCATCGCCATTACCGGCGGCAAGGGCGGCATTGGTAAAACAAACATCGCCATTAATCTCGCATTTGCCTTTAGCCGAATGAATCGCGATGTGATGTTAATGGATGCTGATTTGGGTCTGGCCAACGTCGATGTCTTGCTTGGCCTGAATACGGTTTACGATTTGAGTCATGTGATTGCCGGCGAGCAGTCCCTGGACGATATTCTTGTCGAAGGTCCGGGTGATATAAAAATTATTCCCGGAGCGTCGGGGGTCAGTGACATGGCCGACCTTTCGTCTGCCCAGCACGCCAGTCTGATTCGCGCATTTGGCGAACTCGCCCAGCCTCTCGATGTGCTGATCGTAGATACGGCGGCGGGCATTTCCAGTAGCGTAATCAGTTTTACCAAAGCTTGCCAGGATGTTGTGGTCACCGTTTGCGATGAACCCACATCCATCACCGATGCCTATGCCCTGATCAAACTGTTGAGCCAGGAGCACGGCATTCGCCGGTTCCGCATCATCGCCAACATGGTGCGTAATCGCGCCCATGGCGAAGAGTTGTTTCTGCGGATTTGTCGTGTCACCGACCGGTTTCTCGATGTGGGGCTCGAATTTGCCGGCAGTGTGCCGTTTGACGACTATTTGCGCAAGGCAGTGCAGCAACAGCAGGTGGTACTGGAAGCCTATCCCGGCAGTGGAGCGGCGCAGGCGCTGTCAAGGCTGGCTGAGGATGCCGCCAGGTGGCCCTTGCCACGCGATGCATCGGGTTATCTGGAATTTTTCGTTGAGCGGTTGGTTAACTGCCACGATGTTGATGCTGCGCAGGCAGAGCCTGCGTAATGAGTGGCGCGGCAGTTTACGCCGAAAGTAGCAATGACGATGGTGAGTTGCTCGTTCGTGAATACTTGCCACTGGTAAAACGGGTCGCTTTTCATCTCGCTGCCCGTTTGCCATCTTCGGTGCTGGTGGATGACCTTGTTCAGGCGGGGATGATCGGCTTGCTCGAAGCAGGGCGTAATTTTAATCCGTCCGGGGGCGCCAGTTTTGAAACCTGGGCATCCATTCGAATTCGCGGTTCCATGCTCGACGAGTTGCGGCGGATGGAGTGGGCGCCGCGACCGGTGCAACGCAAGGCGCGACAGATGGCCAGCGCCATTCGAACTCTGCAAAACCGTTTGGGGCGCGCGGCAACCGATGCTGAAGTTGCGCGCGAGATGGATCTTGATATTCACCAGTATCACAGTCTGTTGCAGGAAACAGTAACTTGTCAGCTTTACGAACAAAGCGGCGACACCGGCAGCGCGGATTACGGCGAGGATCACGGGCCGCTTGACGATCTTCAGCAACAGGGGTTTCGCCAGGCGTTAGCCGGAGCTGTCGGCAAGTTGCCGGAGCGAGAAAAACTGGTGATGTCGCTGTATTACGATGACGAATTAAACCTGAAAGAAATTGGCGCAGTGCTTGGCGTTGGTGAATCTCGAGTGTGCCAGATTCACGCTCAGGCGCTGGCGCGATTGCGCGCTATCCTGGGTAACTGGCGCGAGTCGGTCGGTGAATAAAATGCTGTCAGACGTTTACGTGTTTTCGGTGATGGAATGAGAATTGATGTATTGACCCTGACGGGCATTTTGATTGGCCTGTTGGCGATTGTCGGGGGCAATATCCTCGAAGGTGGTCATACCGGTTCATTGCTGCAGCTCACCGCTTTTGTGATTGTGTTTGGCGGCACAATAGGCGCGGTGATGGTGCAAACGCCATTGCCGGTATTTTTGCATGCGCTGCGGCGGGCGAAGTGGATTTTTATGCCGCCTGAGCTGGAAGTGGATGAGATGATTGAGCGCATAGGTGAATGGAGTCAGATATCGCGCCGCGAAGGTTTGTTGGGGTTGCAAGCCATTGCCGATGGCGAAGCGGACCTGTTTGCACAAAAAGGTTTGCAAATGCTGGTGGACGGCAGTGAGCCCGAAGCGATTCGTCGTATCCTGGAAGTTGAGTTGACGAGTAAAGAAGAGGTAAATCTGCAAGCGGCAAAAGTGTATGAGGGTTTTGGCAGTTACTCGCCAACCATCGGTATTATTGGTGCGGTTATGGGGCTGATTCATGTTATGGAGAATCTCGCCGATCCCTCATCACTGGGGCCGGGAATTGCCGTTGCGTTTGTGGCCACGATTTACGGTGTCGGTTTAGCGAACCTGCTGTTTCTGCCCATGGCTAATAAACTCAAGGCATTGATTGGTGCAGAATCCCGCTGCAAGGAAATGGTAATCGATGGTCTGGTGGCCATAGCCGAGGGTGAAAATCCGCGCAATATCGAGTTGAAGCTGCAAGCCTACGTCAGATAGTTGAGTAACAGGACTGGCCGGATAACAGGACATGGCGCGCAAAAAAAGACAGGAAGAACACGAAAATCATGAGCGCTGGCTGGTGTCTTATGCGGATTTTATCACACTGCTGTTTGCTTTTTTTGTGGTGATGTATTCGATCTCGTCGGTCAGCGAAGGCAAATATAGAGTGTTGTCCAACTCTCTGGTTGCAGCTTTTCGGTCGCCCACCCGGTCGATGGAGCCGATTCAGGTAGGTGAATTGGTGCGCACTCCGTATACCCTATCACCCTTACCGGCGAATTCACCCACGCTGCAGAAAGCACCGCCATTTATTATCGACAGTTTGAAACCGTTGCCGAATATAGAGGCGGAACCGCTGGAGGCTGGCGGCCCGGCAAAGGGTACAGCGCTGGATACTATTGCCGATGAAGTACAGGAATCTCTGAGCGGTTTGATGGACGAAGAATTGATGGCCATTCGAAAAAAACGCTCGGGGCTGGAAATTGAAATCAAAAGCAAAATTCTGTTTGGCAGCGGCAGCAGTCAAATGGGGGGCAGTGCAAAAAAAGTGCTGCGTGATCTGGCCGTCATTTTGGGCAAGTTTCCCAATCGTATTCAGGTGGAAGGCTTTACCGACAATGTGCCAATCAACAGCGCAATATTTCCGTCAAACTGGGAACTGTCTGCTGGCCGTGCTGCGGCTGTGGTGCGTCTGTTTTCCGAATTTGGTGTCAGTCCCGAGCGAATGACATCTGTCGGTCGCGGCGAGTACAGCCCGATTGCAGACAACAGTACACCTCAGGGCAGAGCGAGTAATCGTCGCGTTGTGGTTGTGGTGTTGGCCAGTGCCCCCGGGCAAAATAATGTGGTTCATGATATTCAATCTTTGGCTGAACAGTTATGAATATTTGGGCAGTAACCAATATGAATGTCGGCACAGGCAAGACCACGGCAGCGGTGTCACTGGCGGGCGAAATGGTATCAGTGGGAGCGTCAACGCTATTGGTTGACGCCGACAGTCGCTGCAGTCTGACCAATTATTTTCAACCGGAAACCAAACCGGGTTCTGACATCAGGGCGTTGTTTGAAGCCGCTCTGGCGAACGAGCAACTGTCTTGTGAAGATTTGATCGTAAATACCGGCATTGAACAACTGGATGTTCTGCCTGGTAACAGCAGCTTGTCAGAGCTGCAGGATAGTTTGCTGGGGGTTAAGGGGGCGGGAAGAATATTGTCGAACGCGCTGGCGACTTTGTCGGGCAAATATGAAAATGTCTTGATCGAGTGCCCCGATGATTTTAGCGTTCTTGCGGTTAATTCACTTGCGGCAAGCCAGTTTCTGGTTGTGGCGCTGGTGGCTGCAGACTGGTCAGCGGAAGACGATATTCAGATATTAAAACTGGCAGAACGGGTTGGGCGGAGTCGTGAACAACAGCTCCCGTTCCTGATCGTGCCTACCAGACACGATGCTGCCAACGAAGACGCAGAATTT
>JBNKFQ010000066.1:0-8389 GCA_050289385.1 Porticoccaceae bacterium
GCAGATTCTCTGGATGTAACCACTGTTGGTGGTAGTGGTACGCTGTCTGATGCAGCTCCTCCCGCTGGTGGTGCTGATACCTTCCAGGTATCCAGCGACTTCGGTTCGGATGATCTGGTAGGCGCCAATACCGATATCGACATTGAAGTGGGCACCAGCTCCGACGTGTTGAACACCGGTACATGGACCACCACGTTGAGCATTGATCCGGACGTGGATGCAGGCGAGCCGTTCAATCTGGCAGAGCTGGATGTACCGGGAGCCGACGGAGATAACTCTCATGTTTGGGACATCAACGGTGCGCAGATCAAGATTCCTTATCACGCGCAAAACGTTGCTGACTTCCTGTTCTTCATGAAAGTCGTTAACGAAGCAACCACCGACGCAGAAATTTTTGCTGACGTGATCATCGAGAACGTAACCCAGGGTACTCGCAGCACACAGTCCAACGTGTTGATCGGTACTGCTACAGCAAGTGGTAACACTACCATTTCTCAAGCAGATATCGGCACAGCGCTGAGTCTGAACAGCACCGACGTGTACCACGTTCACATGACCCTGACGGTCATCGCTCCGGAGAACTCGGTTCACGTAGCGGCGTTCCAGAAGGACTCTGTTGGTCGTACAGAAGTACCTGTTCTGTACAACACAAACAATGGTAATGATGGACGTGTATGGCAGTAATACTCAGTTATTGAGTATTCTGTAGTTCAAAAAACCAGCGGGCCTTGCCCGCTGGTTTTTTTTGTCTCGAACAAACAGGTTTTACCCGATTTTTGAGGTTAAAGCCGGGGGTTTAAGGTGTGCAGCGCGTCAGCTCAAACGGCTTTTTAAGTGATGCCTTGCAATATTTTCTAAGTAAAGCCGTTCCCGGCATTAGCTTTACGGTTTTTGTGGCTCTGGCAATCAAGCTGGTTGGCAGCGACGCATATGGTATCTACAGTTCCGTTTTTAGCTCCGCTACATTTCTCGCTGTATTGGCAGTAGGCTGGTTTAATCAGGCGCAATTGCGTTTTGCCGGCTCGAAAGAACAGGCCGTTACTCCTCGGCTGCGATGTAGAGCTTTATTGATTTCCTCATCAATTATCTCCGCCGTTGCAGCATTGTGGGCTGGACTCTGTTTTTTATGGCCATCAATGCCACCAATACCCTATATTGAAACGGCGGTATTGGCGCTGGTATATGTTCTGTATCTGATCCAGTTGACCGGCTTGCAGGCTGACATCAGAGCTAAAGACTACCGTCGAATGGAAACCTTGAGGGCCATTACGCTGATAGTTGTGGTGCTTTTGATCGCCGTAGCCGGGTTTCGAGAATGGTTGACGCTGGTTGTCAGTGTTTTGCTGTCTTTGATTGTGCCGCTACTGGTGATCCGAAAGCCCGTCCTTTATCGGCCTGAAGCAGCGCTATCGGCTGTTCCCTTGCGCGACTGTTTTTCCTATGGCTGGCCGGTGTCTCTCTGGTTGGCATTACAGGCGTTATTACCTGCATTTGAGCGTTGGCTGATTCTTGCCAGTTACAGCGGAAATGAGTTGGGTGCATACAGTGGTTTGTATGATATCCTGGTACGCGGCACGGGGCTGTTGTTGTTCCCGGTTACCATGGCCTTACACCCTCGTTATATGTCGGCAGTAAATAACAATAAAGTTCGGGAGGCGAAAAAGTACTTGCAGCTCTGTTACCGGTGGTCATTGGTCATTGCCGGTTTGTTAATTATTGCCTGGTTAATCGGGCTCGAACGCTTGTTGTATAGTATATTGCCGGAGTTGGAGGCCGGGTCCTCCGGTTATCTTTGGTATATGGTTATTTCGGTTTTGTTGTGGCAGTTTGCCCTGATTGTTCACAAACCATTGGAGGCGCAAAAGAAAACCCGGTTAATGCTGGTGTTCAGTTCTTTATGCACTGTGTTTATTATTATCTTTGATCTGGTAATGGTCGGTACAATTGGAATAGTCGCATTGCCTGTGGCAAGTGGAGTCGGGGCCATGTTTTACATCATTTTGTGTTTGGGTTGGCAGTTAAATAGACGCTGATTATGTCAATAAAGAATTTAATGATTGTTGTTTTGATTATGGCCATGCTGTTAACAGCAGGCTGTGTAGTCAGTCCGTTGCAAATGACAGCGGAAAATACCATAGCTAAGGGTTTCGCGAACAGTTCAATAAACGTTTCAGTTTTTCGGCAAAGTGCCTTGCTGGAAGTGGGTCAAGGGTACGTTATCGGATTTTATCGTTCAGACGGTATACCTGTTGTGCAACTGCGCGACAATCAGGACAAACTGCTTTCGGAGCTTTTGTTGCCCGAAATTACCGGTTATTTACTTAATAATGGCCACCCTTCAATAAGTTTGGGCTTGGCGCCCTCAGGTGATATTCATCTACTCTATGGTGCACATGTCACTGTTCCGGTCTATGCCAAAATCAAGGTTAATGGTGGAGAGTTACAGCTGCTTGAGCAGCGTTCCTGGGATGCGAAAATGACTTACCCGCAGTTTTATAATATGGCAGGCAAGCTGATGCTGATATCCCGTTGCCTGCCCCACAGTTGTTACCAGATATTGACAGAATCGGGTTGGACAGAGCCGAAAAAATTCCTGGATGCAATGGGGTATGTGGTGATTTACCTGGATAAATTGGGAGTTGATGGAGACAAGGCGACAGCATCGTGGGTGTATCGGGGTAAATCACCAGTCCGTGGACTGGTGACTAATATGGGTACTTATTGGGCTAACTTTCGTGTGGTTGAAGATAACGTCGAATGGCAACAATTGGCGAACGGTGAGTTTGATGTCCATTATGTCAGAGACGTACCGGCCAGTATTATCAATCAGGGTTCCGGTTACAGAGATGGCAAGTTTTACTATATCGCAAGCCAAATGGGCGATGCTGATGGCGTCCCCAACATACATTTGCTCAGGGTCAATAGCGATAACGGTGTCAGCGATTGCCGGGTACAGGTATCTGACAACAAGCGGCAGGCACCACTAATAGGGCTTGGCACTCTCAGTTTGCCGGTAAGTCGCGCTGAAGTTGCGGTATCCGAGCAATATGTGCATATGATTTATCGCCAACAGCATTCGCTGGTAATTGCCTCAACAAAAAAAGAGAAGGTTTGTGAAGGCAAGTGGCGGTACTGGCGTCAGGAAATTGCGGATTTTGACGGGTGGGAGCCCAGTTACGATGATATTGCCTGGAGAAACAAACGAATCATACGCATGATGGTGCAGAGTACCCGTCAAGGTGATTCCGATACGGGTATTGATGGCGAGCCCAGTGACATTGTTATGATGAGCTGGAAGGAGGTTGAACAAAAAGGCTTGATTGGCATGTTATTACGCAAGAGATCGCAATGAAAATATTGCTGGTTTGTGTTAACTATAACAGCCCTCAATCGGCATGTGCGTATATAGATAGCATATCTGGCAGTGACCTTGCATCAGTGGAACTGGACGTTGTATTGGTGGAAAACTCTGTTGAGCCAGTTTTGAAGTTGCAGTCTAAGGTAAACTCGTATTCCTGGTTTCATTACAGGGCCTTCTGCAATAACGTCGGTTATTTTGGCGGCATTCGTGCAGGCCTTTCAGGCTATTCATGCCGGGATTATGATTATGTAATCTGCTCAAATGTGGATTTGCTGATGTCAGACCCCGGCTTTTTTACAAAGCTTTCTCAAAAAAAAATTCAAAAGCATTGTATGGCAATTGCTCCAGATATCAGGTCGAGTGTTACCGGCGCCAAATTGAATCCTTATTTAAAGAGTCGCCCTCACAAAAAAAAGATGTGCTTTACCAAATTAATGTTCCGCTGGTATTTGTTGTCTGTTTTGTATCAGCTTTTTTTTGTTTTGAAAAGTGTTGTGCGTTTGGGGAGTCATAATAAAAAAAGCTCTCAAATAACTGATGGTTCGGCTATGAAGATATATGCACCGCACGGATCATTTATGATTTTCACAAAATATTATTTTGAAAGTGGTGGAGACTTTAATCACCCCTGCTTTTTGTACGGTGAAGAGCTGTATGTCGCAGAGCAGATAGCAAAAAACGAAGGCCATGTGAAATATTGTCCGGATTTGCAAGTATCCCATGCAGAACACTCATCAACCGGGTGGATAAAATCCAGAAAAATGGCGAAGTTCCAGTACAAGGCCCTGACGTGGGCATATGACTATCTTGCCGGTTAATGAGCAGATTGGCCGGGTGGTGGTGACTGCATGAAAGTTCTCTATTTCCATCAGCATTTTTCTACGCCCGAAGGAGCGACAGGTACTCGTTCTTTTCAAATGGCGAAACGCCTGGTTAAGGAGGGGCATACAGTTGTTGTAGTGTGCGGTAGTTATGAAATGAGCGAAACCGGATTGAAAGGCGGTTTCGTGAAAGGGATGCGCAGAGGTACTGTTGAGGGTTTTGAAGTTATCGAATTTGATCTCACCTACTCAAACAGCGACTCTTTTATACAGCGCACAAAAAAATTCATCCGCTACGCTGCGAAAAGCTCACGAGTGGCCCTGTTTGAGCCTTGTGATCTGGTGGTTTCCACCAGTACGCCATTAACAGTGGCGCTGCCGGGTATTTTGGCCCGTTTGTTTCGGCGCAAGCCATTTGTATTTGAAGTTCGTGATCTTTGGCCTGAACTGCCGAAGGCGATGGGGGTCATTACCAATCCCGTGGTATTGGCATTAATGTCCACACTTGAGTCCATGGCATATTATTTCTCCTGCCGCCAAATCGCCCTGTCCCCCGGAATCCTGGATGGAATAGCTAAAAAGACGGGTAAACCTCAAGATATCTGCCTTGTGCCCAATGGCTCTGATGTTCAATTATTTTCCCCTGGCATTACGCCCTGGCGGCCACAAGGCGTCAGTCCTGGAGAGTTTGTGGCAGTATTTGCCGGCACCCATGGGATTGCCAATGGTTTGGATGCCTTGCTGGATGTGGCCGCAGAACTGAAAAACAGGGAAAAAGCCGATATAAAAAGGGAAAGAACCGATATCAAAATTGTATTGACAGGAGCGGGCAAACTCAAATCGCAGCTGGCTTCAAGGGCAAAGGCCGAGCAGCTCGACAATGTCGTTTTTGTCGATCCGCTGCGCAAGGAAAAACTGGCTCAGTTATTGGCTGGTGCAGATCTTGGACTTCAGGTGTTGGCCAATATTCCGGCATTTTATTACGGCACTTCGCCCAACAAGTTTTTTGACTATATTGCAGCTGGCCTGCCGGTCCTCAATAACTACCGAGGTTGGCTCAAGGATATGATTGATGAGTATGATTGTGGCTACACTGTAGAGCCAGACAACCCTAAACAGTTTGCCGACCTGCTCGAGCAGGCTGCTGACAATCGTTTGGCGCTTTCCCAAAAAGGCATTAATGCACGGCAGTTGGCTGAAAACCAGTTCGATTGGCAGGTGCTTTCCACCAGTTGGGTTAAATGGTTGATCGGTGCCGTGGACAAACAACAGGCTGAGACGCCTCATTCAGGTTGACGTGATACATGAGCAAGAGAGCGATTGACATAGTTATATCGGTTTTGGCGCTTGTGATATTGGCTCCGCTGATACTGGTTATTGCTTTGCTGGTAATGATCTTCCTTGGCAGGCCAGTCTTTTTTGCCCAGAAGAGGCCGGGTCTGAATGGTCAGATTTTCACCTTGTACAAATTTCGTACCATGACCACAGCCGTGGCTGCTGATGGCCGTGAGCTGTCAGATGCAGAGAGACTGCATTGGTTTGGCCACTTGCTTCGAGTGAGCAGTCTTGATGAATTGCCTGAATTGCTAAATGTCATACGTGGTGAAATGAGCCTGGTTGGTCCGCGACCACTACTGGTTGAATATCTTCCGCTATACAATCAAGTCCAAATGCGGCGCCATGAAGTCAGGCCAGGAATTACCGGTTGGGCTCAGGTTAATGGCCGTAATGCCATTTCGTGGGAACAGAAGTTTGAGCACGATATTTGGTATGTGGAGAACAAGTCGATATTTCTGGATTTTAAAATTCTGCTGATGACCGTAAAAAAGGTATTTATACGAGAAGGTATTGCCTCTGAAGATTGTGTGTCGGCTGAAAAATTTACCGGGAGCTCTAAATGAAAACACTGGCGATTATTGGCGCAAAAGGACACGGTAAGGTAATTGCTGATACGGCTCTGGAGTCGGGTCGCTGGGATACATTATCGTTTTTTGATGATGCCGTTCAGGAACTTCAGACGGTCGGTGAGTGGCCTGTTGCCGGTTCAGTTGCCGATCTGGTTAATAATCCCGGCCAGTTTGACGCAGCTGTCGTTGCGATAGGTGATGGTCTGAGCCGGCAACGTATATCACAGCAACTAAAGGACGGCGGTATTGCGCTGACTACGCTGGTGCACCCGTCTGCCACTGTTAGTCGTTATGCAGATATCGCAGCGGGGAGCGTAATACTGCCGGGTGCCATTGTTAATGCGTATGCCGTGCTGGACGAAGGCTGTATTGTAAATAGCGGAGCGGTGGTAGAGCACGATTGTCGGCTGGGCCGTTACGTTCATATCTGTCCGCAGTCAGCTCTGGCTGGCGAGGTTGTTGTCGGAGACCGAAGCTGGATCGGCCTGGGTGCGGTTGTAAAGCAGGGTATCTCAATAAATGCTGACGTATTATTGGGGGTTGGAACTGTTGTCGTAAAAAATATTGTTGCGTCCGGAGTTTATGTTGGTAATCCATGCAGGCTGTTAAGGTCATAACAGATAAGGTCATAACAGAGCTATGAATACTCAATTTTCGCCCTGGCCAAGTTACACTGAAGAAGAAGCAGAGGCGGTTAAATCTGTGTTGCTTTCCAATAAGGTCAACTATTGGACAGGTACGCATTGCCGGGAATTTGAAACACAGTTTGCTAAGTACGTGGGTGTAGAGCACGCAGTTGCGGTAGCGAACGGCACTTTGGCTCTTGATGCTGCATTGGCAGCACTTGGAATTGGCCCGGGGGATGAAGTGATCGTTCCTTCCAGAACTTTTGTTGCCACAGCTTCATCGGTAGTCAACGCCGGTGCTGTTCCAGTGTTCGCAGATGTTGACCGCAACAGTCAGAATGTTACAGCAGCAACAATAGAGCCTCTTGTTAACAACAAGACCAGAGCCATTATCGTGGTACACCTCGCTGGTTTGCCTTGTGAAATGGATGACATAATGGCTTTGGCCAAAGAGCGGAGCCTTTGGGTAATTGAAGATTGTGCCCAGGCGCATGGCGCAAAATATAAAGGGAAGTCTGTTGGGTCGATTGGCCATATTGGCGCCTGGTCATTTTGTCAGGACAAAATAATGACCACTGGTGGTGAGGGTGGCATGGTAACTACCAATGATACAGCCATGTGGAAAGAGGTCTGGTCTCTTAAAGATCATGGCAAATCATGGGATAAAGTATATAACGAGCAGCATCAGCCGGGTTTTCGTTGGTTGCATGAAACTCCGGGTCATAACTGGCGATTAACCGAGATGCAGGCGGCAATCGGGCTAATACAACTGGAAAAACTCGATCGTTGGGTAAAGCAGAGACAAGCTAACGCCGCGCTGATTAATAATGTTGGTAAGCAGATATCTGCGGTTCGAGTGATAGAAACTCCAGCCCATATGGAATATGCAGCCTATAAACACTATTTGTTTGTTGAGCCTCAAAAGCTTGCTCCGGGTTGGGATCGTGATCGCATCATCGCCAAAATTAATAAACTGGGAGTGCCTTGTTTTCAAGGGTCTTGTTCTGAAGTTTATCTGGAAAAAATGTTTGACGAACGTATGAGACCTGGGAAGAGGTTGCCCGTTGCGAGGGAGCTGGGAGAAGCAAGCCTGATGTTTTTGGTGCACCCCACTCTTGATGCCGATGAAATAATTCAAACCTGTAATGCCATAGACAAAGTCTTTTCACTGATGATTTCCTGACCAACTCAGATTGGCAAGATGTTGATATTGCCATGACAGCGAGTTCCATCCGACAAATCATGCCTGTTTACTGTTCAGGACAAACCTTGAGAAACCTGTGTATTAGCATGTTACATGCAGTATTTTTTGACGTGCTTCTCAATTATCCGTACTGCAGTCGTGATACGCTACGCGCCAATTCCAATGCATGAAATTGCATCGGGGTGGGTGTGAGTGTAGTAATGAATTCACACGAATTGCATAAGAAAGCATTTTTAAGTGAGTAGTAACCAATGCTCTAGCTAAGTGTTGGTTTTATATCCAGTTATGGTTACCTATACGGAGTATTCTAGAATGATAAGATTTAACAAGAGCACTCTTGCTCTGGCTGTATCCCTGGGGATGGCAAGTGGTTTCGCATCCGCGGCCAGCTTTGTTGACATTCAGGCTGACGTTACTGGTGGTGCACCTGCAACTGCGGACACAGACGTTTCGGGTACGGCTACCGGCGC
>JBNKFQ010000067.1:0-25995 GCA_050289385.1 Porticoccaceae bacterium
TCATGCCTTGTCTGGCGTTTTTTCAGGGGCAACAGCGCCTGCTGGGTAATTGTTAACGGCCCCTAGCCAATCCGGGATTTTATTATTTCAATATTGATTATTCGTATCGCAAGGCATCAATCGGGTCCAGATTGGCCGCCTTGGCCGCAGGCACAATGCCAAAAAGAATGCCGACAAAAGCGGAAAAGCCAATTGCCAGCAATACCGCCCAAAACGGTACATATGCGCTGGGGAAGTCGGGAATCATGCTCGACGCCGCATAACCCAAACCGTAACCAATTCCCAGGCCAATCAAGCCACCGATAATACACAGAAACGACGATTCAAACAGAAACTGCAACAGTATCTGGTAGCGCTTGGCGCCAATGGCTTTGCAGATGCCGATTTCTCGCGTGCGCTCAGTTACCGACACCAGCATGATGTTCATAATACCAATACCGCCAACCAACAGTGAGATACCGACAATGCCTCCCATCACAATCGTCACCGAGCCGAGAATGGAGTTTACCGTGTCGGCCAATTGCTCTGCGGTCTGAATCCGAAAGTCGTCGTCTTCGGTGGTCAAACCGTGGTTTTGGCGCAGCAGGCGGCGAATACGTTGCTTGATCAACTCTGTCTCGTCAACATTATTAATGGTGAGAAGAATTCGAATATCCGGCTGTATCTGGTTGCCATTCAGACTGCGCATGGTGCTGTAGGGCAACGCCACAAAGTTATCCTGGCTCATGCCAAACAGCTGCCCTTTGGTTTCGGTAAGGCCTATGATTTTTACCCATTCTTCACCGATGGAGATGTATTCACCCACCGGGTTTTTCGGCAGCGACAGATTTTTCCGCAATTCTTCGCCAATCACGGCCACCCGGCGGCGGGTAAGATCGTCGCTGACCGATAAAAAACGACCGTGGTGCATATAGTATTGCTGAACATCCTGAAACGAGTAGGTAGAACCATAGAGATCGGCTGAACTGCTTTGCGACCCATAACCAATCAGGCTCTGCATGCGCCCCTGGGAATACAGAACCGGTGTAATCGAGGTGATGCCATCCACGCGGCGACTGATAAGATCGTAATCATCCGGTGTAATCCGTGCACGGTGTCCTTTCAATGCTTCTTGCAATGGGGTGTAGGACTGAACCGTAATACTATTACTGCCCAGGCCCTCGAAACTCTGGTTTACGCTGTAACTCAGCCCCTGGATAATCGACACCATGGCAATCACCGCGGCGACACCGATTATAATGCCGAGCGTTGTCAAAAAGCTGCGAAAGCCGTGGGCGCGAATCGCCAGCAGCGCAGAGCGAATGCTTTCACCAAGATCAAACAGCATCGGTCTCGACTCCCGCTACACGCGTTCGTTCGCGGTTAAATTCGTCGGAGGCGACGCGGCCATCTTCCAGGCGAATCACTCGCTGGCAGTGTTTGGCAATGTCGTTTTCGTGGGTGACGATAATGATGGTCTGCTTTTGGGCGTGCAGTTCATCAAACAGTTTCATGATTTCGGCGGTAGTGCGCGAATCGAGGTTGCCGGTGGGTTCATCTGCCAACAAAATCGACGGTTTGGTGACCAGCGCGCGAGCGATGGCGACACGCTGGCGCTGACCGCCGGACATCTGGTTGGGCAAGTGATCCATGCGGTCGCCAAGGCCGACATGGCTCAGCGCGTCGGCCGCCAGACACTTGCGCTCGGCAAGGCGAATACCGCGGTACACCAGGGGCTGCATGACATTTTGCAGTGCCGTAGCGCGCGGCAACAGATTAAAGCTCTGAAAGATAAATCCGATCTCGCGGTTGCAAATGTCCGCCAGAGCATCGGCGCTGAGCTTGCTGACATCATTCCGGTTAAGAATGTAGTGACCACGGCTGGGGCGGTCGAGGCAGCCGAGAATATTGAGCAAGGTGGATTTGCCCGAACCGGATGAACCAATAAAAGCGACATACTCATTGGGTTCGATCTCGATGTCGATCTGGCGCAGAGCCTTAACGGTTTGCAACCCCATTTCGTAGTGCCTGGCAATATTGCGAAGAGCGATGAGCGCCATAATTATTTACCGCTGGCAAGAGCGACCTTTTCGCCGTCGTCGAGACTGCGCAGAATCCGGTCGGGCCCGGTAATCACCTGGGCACCTGCTTCGATGCCGCCGGTAATTTCCTGATAGCTGTCATCGGAAATTCCCACGTCAATTGTTTTGCGACGCACGATACCCTTGTCGTAGACAAATACGCTGTAATCAATGCGCTCCACAGACAGGTCTTCTTCAATCTGAATCGCCTGTATGGGCGTCGCCAGTACAGGCTGCCCCTCGTTGGTAAAGATTTCCGCACGGCACGACATACCGGGGCGCAGCAGAATATCGCCAACATCGGTAAAACGTATTTTGACGACAAAACTCAGCGACTGACTGCCCTCCGGCTTTTTAGCAGACATGGCAATGGACTCAACGACGCCATGCACCGGCTGATTGGGGTAGGCAATAGCGACGATTTCGGCGGGCTGGCCAAGTGAGACATTGCCGATATCCGCCTCATCGACATTGACCTCTGTGAGAATGCTGTCGGGGTTGGCAATAGTCATCAGGCTGGAGCCGGGAATATTGGTAGTGCTGGAAATCGCGGTTTCGCCCACCTTGATATCGAGCGAGGTAATCACACCGCTGATCGGTGAATACACGCGAGTTTTATCGAGTTGATTTTTGGTCTCCTGCAGCACGGCCTGGGCCTGTGCCAGAGACTGCTGACGCGACAGCAGGTCGATCCGGGCCATCTTCAGTTCGTTGTCAAAGGATTCAAAGCTGTCGGTGTCCAACAGGCCGCGTTCGTGCAACTGGTTTTTGCGCTGCCACTGTTTTTCCATATTGCCGACACGGAGCTTTTGGCTTTGAATGGCGATCTCCTGCATGCGCACATTGGCCTTGCGCTGTTCAACATTGGCGGCCAGCGCCTGGTCGTCGATCTGTAGCAATAACTGCCCTTTTTTGACCTGATCACCCTCTTTGACATAAACCGCTGTCACCTTGCCAATCACTTCGGTAGAGAGTAGCACCTTCTCTTCGTGGCTGAGTTTGCCCGACGCCAGGATAGAGGAACGAATCGAGCGCTGTTCCAGAACTTCGACATCAACTTCCTTTGACTCTGCAGCAAAATTGTTGTTGCGAATCAGGGCGAAAGCAATCAGCGCGATAACAGCGCCAAATATCAGTACTTTTTTCATTTCAGTTTACTACCCGGAAAGAGTTACCCTAAGACATTCTCAGCATGATAATCAAAGCCCAGCCGCCAAAAATAACAACAACTGGCGCCAGTGAAATAGCGGCTGCTTTTCCCGCAGTGGATCCGGTCAGGTACTTGTAACCCAGGAAGATCAACGCATACCCCCAAATAGCCATGGGATCAATGGCATTGAGCAAGGATGCATAAGGGCCAGTGGTGTTGAACAGCAGGTTATTCAGACTCAGCGGGTTGAGCTGTTGCTGGGTAAATTCTCCGGTAGCACTAAGCAGCGTATTGAGAATGGAAGCCAGTGCGGTAAACAGCGCAGGCATGGCAGTCCAGCACATCAGCGAAAAGAAATGTTTAAAGCGGTAGCGATCGTCACTCAATTTGGCCATCAGGTTCAACCAGGCCGCATATATAATAAAAATAAGGCTGACCATTGCCACAACGGTTACCGCACCAATGCCGCCCATCACCATCGGCGTCATGAATTTCATGCCTTCCCGAATCTGACTTTCGGGCATATTGTTCTGTGCAGCCGCTTGCTCAACGGTTTGATCGATAAAATAGTCGAAATCAATGGTGTTCATTACCCAGAACTGGGTAAAGGCCAGAACCAGCAACAGTAGCAAAAAGGGAAACAGAACTGTTGGTTTTTCCTGAATGGACCGAAAAGCGTCTTTTGGCGAGATTATTATATTGATCAGGGTCTTAAACATGGCAGCACTCCTTGTGAAGTGCGTATTAGAACGCAATTTCCAGCCCGTGCCAAGTTGAGTATAACCAATTGATTTATAAGTATTTTTCTTATTTCCCCACATCGAAAAAGCTGAAATCGCGTCAGAGCTGTTCAATGCGGTGGTAAGCTTATGTATCGGACGCCAGTGATATTATCGAGTCAATTCGGGGGCGTGGACACTGTGTTACAAAATGAGATCCCGCAATTTAATTGCGGGATCTCAAACTTGAACAGAGTTACCCTCTATACAGGTAATTGTGAAAAACAGGCTGTTATTTATGTGCTGCTTTTTTTCCGGCAGTTTTGTCAAACACCAGCGGTCGAAAATACGCCTTCATTTTCATTTTTTCGACGCTGCCATCTTCCTTCAAATAAAACTGAACGGTTGTCTGTACATCATCAATACCTGTGCGCAAGGCTGGCGCAGTGGGTTCATTCAAAAAAGTATCAAAATTCAGGTGATGCAAAATACCTTTGCTGTCTTCACCAAAACGGTAAGCCAAATCGTTACCGGAAACTGTAACGACCAGATCACCAACCAACTCGTTGTGGTAAGTACCGGCGTAAGCGCTTAGCGGTAATGATGGCGTAGTTCCCTTGGCCGAGTTGTTTAGCAGTTTGGCAAATTTTTCTTTGGCTTCCTGCTCTTTTGCCGCATTGTAAGCATAGGTATCTGCTACGCGATCTGTTTGCGAGGCGCCGGTGTAACGGTCCAGAATCCAGCCGGTGAGCGGCATGGCTGGCGATACAGACAAGTTCGTCAGCGCCACAATACCAAGATTGAGTTCGGGCACAAAAACGGTGTTGGAGATCATGCCATCCAGCCCACCACTGTGATGATAGATTCGATAACCGGCCGAATCGCCCATAAAAATGCCCAGACCATAACCAAGAAAATGCTCTGACAAACCTGCTGCGCGATACATATTGATTGAATCAGGATCTTCGATCGGATTCTGCATAACACGAGTGTCTGCCAGGGTTTTTGCCGGCACTATTACCTTGTCACCGCGCTTGCCACCATTCAGTTGCAGGCGCAGCCACTGCGCTACTTCGACAACATTTGAATTGATTGAACCCGCCGGGCCGATATTGGACACATTGCGATATGGAATGGCTACCACCTTGCCATTGTGCATTGCATGGGGAGTTGCCACATTGGCATTATTGCCAAATTCGGTAATACTGGTATTACTGTTTTTCATTCCCAGGGGTTTAAAAATACGAGTTTTGATAAAATCGTCCCAGCTTAGTCCAGTAACCGCCGGAATTACTTCACCCGCTGCCAAAAACATTTCGTTGTTGTAATTGAAGCCGGTGCGAAAGTCCTGCAATGGCTCCATATATTGCATTACCGACAACACATCTTTACGCGACCTGGTCAAGGACCAACCATGCCAGGCTGAAGTTGTGGTGGCAATAGCCGTGCGGTGTGACAAGGCATCGCGAATGGTCGCGTGGCTGGTCACCAGATCACTGGCCACCTGAAAACCAGGCAGGCGGCTGACCAGCAAATCGTCCCAGCTAATTTTGCCTTCATCCACCAGGATCGCCAGCGCATTGGCAGTGAAATATTTGGAGTTGGAGGCAATAGCAAACAGCGTATTTTCATCTACCGGTTCATTTTTTCCTACAGTGCGGGTGCCAAAACCTTTGGCAAATACCACTTTGTCGTCTTTTACTACAGCAACTGCGACAGCAGGTACCTGCAGTTCCTGCATTTTTTCTTTAATATAGTCGTCCAGGCCTGCCAGTGGATTTTCCTGAGCTTGACTGGATAAGGAAAATACAGTGGCAATCAAACATATAACCCGGAGCATTATCGGAATATTGGAATAATTTTTGTTATTCATACTGTACCTTTATCTTAAAAGTCTATTGGAAAACAGTTATCGACAGAATTCTAACACTTGCTATCCGGGCTTGACATCACTCACTCGCCAGTGAAATCCTGTCGCATACATGGCACTGTAGCCTTCATCTTCCATGTTGTAACGCCCTTTGTCGCGGACCACATATTCACAGGTATTGCTGGCGATTACTATACCCAAAGCTTGTCATTAATGTTAGGACCAGGGCCTGTTAATACCGGACATCAGATCACCACTGCAGGTCAACAGGCCCCAAGTATATTGTTGAAAAAGGGTATTAGGAATTTAAATCCGGGTTGCAGGTATTTTGAATTATTCCCGGATTCCACTTCGCTGCATCCGGGCTACTTGCTTGACAAACTCATATCAACCCTACCTGTAGTCAAACGGGTTGAACGGGTTAAACGGTTGGAACAAATGTATCGACCAGCGGCTGGGAAACGCTCGGCAGTTAAAGTCTTTTGAAGCACGTCATCATTTCGGAGGCAAAGCGGCTGCGTTTCCGCAGCCTGCTTATTCAATCAAAACCTGCCTCAGAATCGATATGAAAAATTCAAACCAATCGTTCTGGGGCGCAAACGAAAAGCGCGCGGAGCGCTACCCTTGCCATAATAAGATTCTACCCATGTGATGTCATCCGCATTAGTCAGGTTCTTGACAAATAGATCAACAGCCGCCTTACCAAAGGACGCACCGGCTTTCAGGTGAATTTGGGTATAATCACCAGAGGAAGGGATTGAATCCGGTTGATTGATGTAGGTATCGTATTCGCCGACGTAAGCGTAGTCGATCCGGGCAAAGGCATCGTGTCCAGACAAATCAAATGCATATTCCAGACCTGCTCTATAGTTGATATCCGCCGATCCGGGTAGTTCATCGCCGTCGTTACCGATGCTTGAATTACCTTTAAGCTTGGCCTCGTTGTAAGAAGCACCGACATCCAGCCGCAGATTATCCGTCAGATGCAAACGGGATTCCAGTTCAAACCCTTCTGAGATGGACTCGCCTGCATTTACTTTATAACTGCCGCAGCCAGTTACAGCAAGGTTAACTGACACAGGCAATCCTTCCCAGTTAATGTGATATAGTGCCGCATTAACGCTGATCCGGCTGTCTACGAACGAGGCTTTATACCCTAATTCAAAGTTTTCCGTATTGTCCGGATTAACATCATCAATGGGAACTTCACCTCCCGCTGCTAGCTCATAAGCCCCATTGTTATTGACGTCACAGTAGCTTTGTTTGGGGTTTTGCGGTTTTCCCAATCGGAATCCTTCCGCCCACTGCGCATAAAGCAGTGTATCGTCATTAGGCTTCCAGCTCAGATTTACTTTATAGTTTTCATCGCTGTAGTCGCTTTCCAACGGTGTACTCTTGACCGGGGTCAGACTATTAACCCACCAACCCGTCTGGAAGTTATAGCTTTCCTGATCATATTCAAAATGACGCACTCCCACCGTGGCAGTAAGCTGATCCGTGATGTCATAAGAGATCTCGCCAAATAGTGCAGCTTGCTCTATTTTTTCGACAATGTGAAAGAGATAGTAATAGTTGTCTCCCACTTCCGAACCCCAAGGTGTCCACCCTGAATCTGCGAGTGCATCGGCTTCTTTTTCCGGATCGCCGGAAAAGGCTTCCGAGCCGAAAGAATCACGTTTTGCGTCTTGATAATACCCTCCAACTACCAATTGCACCGGACCTTCGAATTTTGAGCTAAAACGAATTTCCTGAGTAAAAACATCATTTTCGTTGTGGGAGCCGCCGAACGCAGCCAGAACGGTAGTGTTGTAAGTAAAATCTTGATAAACCGATCCTTCGCGATCAACCCAGGAAGAAGCACTGGTTAGCGCGCCCCAACCGAGATCGTAATCCACCACGAGACTGGTGAGATGACTTTCATCAACAACTCCTTCTTCCGATTCAGGACTGATGCCGTTGTCAAAGTCGACGACGGGAATACCAGGTCCAAATCGTACGCGGGTCTGCTCAAACTTACCCGGCAGTTTCAACTCGACTTCCGGCAATCCCTCCTGATCACTTTTCTGCCAGGTATGGCTTAGCGTCATATCCAGTTTCTCGACGGGGCGCCACAAGGCTGACAGGCGAGCTCCGTTGGTCTCGGTTGCGCCGATATTGTCTTTGATTTGTGCTGTACCGCCGTAGGTGTTCAATTTACCAAACAGGTTACCATTATCCCCCCCCATATCTGTCGGCGCGATACTTTTGATATAGCCGCTGTCGTCAATATGGTAAAGCACGCCCCGGAGTGCCAGGGTGTCTTCAATCAAAGGAACGTTGAGTACGCCTTCCACCCGGCTGTTATCACTGCCCTGATCGCCGGTATAGGAATACTGGGCGGCCACCTTGCCTTCCACTTGCTCCAGATTGGGGGCTGCCGGAATAATTCTCACTACGCCCCCCATGGTATCGGCGCCATAGAGGGTTCCCTGGGGGCCCTTCAACACTTCAACCCGCTCAATATCCACCATCTTCAGATCGGTACTACCGGAGCTACTCGAAGCCTTCATACCCGACACCGGTATCTCGCCAAAATATACGCCAGTAGCCGGCCGCTCAGCCTGTGGATCGGAAGATACACCTCGTATGACGATGGAGTTATTGTTAGCACCGCGATCCTGCATGGTGACGCCGGGAATGGTGCTAAGGTAGTCGCCCATGCTGATCAAGCCGCGTTTATCGATGGTGTCGGCGCCTAACACAGAGATGGACATTGCGGTGTCTTGCAATCTGGTTTCCCGTTTTGTTGCAGTAACAATCATTTCTTCTATTTCAACATCCCTGGTGTCTTCAGTCACTTTACGTTCGGCAGATGATTTTTTTTCCTTTATCATCACCACATCGTCCGCTGCAAGTTCATAGACCAGATTGGAACCATCCAGCATAACAGCCAGCGCCTCAGTCAACGTATATGCACCCTGAATGGCCTCTGACTGAATACGATTGCCCAGATTATGAGGGACCATGATCTGTACTGCTGCCCGCTCTCCCAGTTGCAACATGGCTGCCCCGATGGACTGGCTTTTAATGTCGAGTTCCAACTTGTCCGAATTAGCCTGCAGGCTACCCGCCACACCAAACACCAAAGCATAAATAACACTCAGTGTTTTTTTATTATGGCCAAAAACTCTATTTATGATCATCATCTATCCCCGTCTTGTTGGGTAAAAATTTGTCAACTGTGAGCGACTCAAATTTATTGTCACCTATAGAGAGAACGGGCAGAAAGTTTTTGCACCCTACACCTTCACTTTTTTTTCCCAACAATAACAATTCGATCGACATAAGACGTTACCTTGATAGGCAACATAGATTCAAACCCCGCCAACGCACCTTCGATCTTATCAACTCTGACCGTGGTGAATATTTGCAAATCCATGATGGATTTATCCTCTATCAAAATCTTTTTGGCAGAATAACGGTTAAGACCCTGAACAACTTTGTAGAGAGGGTCGTCGTTAAAAATAAGCACACCGTTACGCCAACTTTGTATGCGCCTGATATCGGTTGGTTGGTAAGCCAACAATTCCTGCGTTTCGTTATCAAACTCTACAACTGTACCCGCTGAAACGCGCTTCTGTTTTGACGCCTTGAATCTGACACTTTCACCCGGAGGCACACTGATTTCTGGCGCGGAAGCAGACACTATTTCTCCCTGACTGTGGACAGCAACTGTCCCTTCCAGGACAGCGAGAGTAAATTTTTCGGGTGACCTCATCAAATTAAAGGACGTACCCAATACACTTATTGAGCGATTGCCCAATTCAACGGTAAAGGGGCGTGTGGCGTCCTGTGCGACATCGAACCAGGCTTCACCTCGCTCCATAATTACTCTGCGGTTCTGTGGTGTAATATCGACCAACAATTGCGTTGCAGTATTCAGTGTAATCACTGAGCCATCTGTCAGGTTGACTG
Organism: Porticoccaceae bacterium; assembly: GCA_050289385.1. Lineage (GTDB taxonomy): Bacteria > Pseudomonadota > Gammaproteobacteria > Pseudomonadales > Porticoccaceae > JBNKFQ01. The sequence goes on from JBNKFQ010000067.1 coordinate 9,754, forward strand.
TCTTTTGTTCTCCTGTGCGAGTGACATAACGCAGTATATTATCTGGCGATTCCGGACTTTGTTTTTGCGTAAAAAAAACAGCTATCACGCCAACCAACAGAACGGCAGCGGTTGCTATTTTCGGCCAACCCGAAGGCGCCTTGACTGCCATTAAAGACGTAGCAGATTCAGGATTCCTGTGTTTTCGATTATTCTTTTTTGGCGGCTCTGCCAACGCCAATATTTCCGGGTCATCTGCCAGGCCTTGCAAACCAGCCATGACCTGATGAGTTGTGACAAAACTGTTTTGATATTCCGGAGACTCTCTGCGCCAGGAGCGAATTTTATCTACTTCGTCCCGGGTCATATTCCCGGAAATCATACGCACGACATTGCCAGTCGCCCGACGAGTAGCGAAATATTGTTTTAACCTGTTCATCGCCTCTGCTCCACTTGTGCAGTATCCACTGCAGCATTACGAATTTGTGTCAGGGCTTTCTTCATGTATTTTTCCACAGTTTTAACAGATATTCCCATTTCCTCTGCAATTTGCGTAAAACTGCGATGTTTAAAACGATTAAGAACAAACGCCTGCCGCCAAACCGGCCGCAGATTGACGATCACTTTTTTGATGATTTCCAGCTCTTCCCTGGCCAGTACGATCACTTCTGGCGAATCAATTGCCAGAGCGTCTTCCGGGGTCAATTCCTGTTGCAGGTTTGCCAGATATTTACGCCGCACGGTTTTGGAGCGTTCAACATCCAGCACCAGATTATTGGCTACTGTAAAGATAAAAGAGCGTGCGCTCCTGTTTTCAGAGTGCAGGCGTTCTGGCAAATCGTCCAGTTTCGCCAGCTTGGCGAACACGTCCTGAACCATATCGTCCAGTTCCTGATTTACCCCAAGCCTTGCCTTCAAAAAACCCCGCAGGGCAGTACCGTGCTCACGGAACAGGCGATCAAGCACCTGCTCCCGCGTTTCTCGCGGTTTGCCAGTCAATTCAACCACATTGCTGTTTGTGCCAGTCACCACACTGTTCGCCTTGCGCAAGCACACCTCGCTGTAACATTGCCCTAATTAGAGAGCCCCTGTTAAACGAAACGATTAGCTCACAGTCGTACCCTACACCTGTAGTTTAGACCAGGGTCGGTTGACACTTGGTCTATCAGGGACATTTTCAGGTAATTTACAGGGAAGAAAGGGTTTGAAGGGGCGAGTGAGTTGTGTCAGATATAACCACTACCACTTTGCTCCGTCAAGCCGTGGGATGAAGGTCTTGAGTAAGTATGATTCTTGCCTGAGCCGAATGGTACTGACTTAAGGGCGGTCGCACGTCGCACGCTAAAAACAACATGTCTCTGTAGCCCTCTGTTAGGGGGCATTTGGTTTGTGCGGAGAAGCGTTGGACCGGCCTTAAAAGCGTGCGACGTGCGACCGCCCTTAAGTAAACGCCATTCTTGTCTGAGCCCGTATTTTAAAGAATATCAAGGCTCCCTGACGTGCCACACAAACCCGGCTGGCAAAAAACCAGGGGGCACTTTGCGATTTGAAACGACCGCGTCGCTGATTTTATAGCGGCCTTCATCGCCAATCACCATGTCGATAGTAAAGTTGTCGACCGCAGGTTGGCCCGGTTTGTTATTGATATTGATGTACTGCGCGAAGCCCCGGTAGGCCCACTGTCGAGTACCGTCTTCACGGGTGAATATTTCCCAAAATCCCTGAGCGCGGGCGTCGGCAGGTGCCTCGAAAGGACGCCAGGTTTGCAGACACTTCGCGTCGCAACCTTTGGTGCCAACTTCCTTGCCTTTGCGATAAGAGTAACCGTGAACACCGCGCGGAGCACCGTACTTCCTCTCGTACGGGTAACGGGAATACAACGGCATTTCGTTGGACGTAAAAATTTTGCCCAAAACCCTGTCCTTGTGGATACCTACACTGTTCGGCACAAAATGATGCGCTAAAGCAGGCACGTACCAACCCTCGCCATTCTGCCTTTTATCCTGGACCAAACCGGTTCCGTTTACTTCACCGGGTTCAAAATCACTGCCACAGGTAAACAACAAATCGCCCTGATAACTCCACTGCCGATCACCGCTTTCGTGGGTAACCGGAACAAACTCACCAATCGCATTTGACAAGGCTGCGGCAGCAACCGGCTGCCACTGACGTTGACAATCGCCGCTCTGCTCGAGTGGCACACTTCCATTACCAGCATAGGCGTATATGGTCATGTCGTTTTTGTTCACCAACCCGGTGATACTGATCGCTGGAATGTCTTTTATGTTGATATCGATCGGTTTTTCCAGATCGAGCTGAAATCGGGCGATGTGCCAACCATTCGGCGGCAATAACGGTAGTTCTGCCGGTCGATCTTCTATAAAAGACTGTTCAACCAGATTGTCTCGTTGAGATTCTGCGACAACGGCATCGACCACTTCATTGAGGCGGGTTTCGCGGGCAAAACGATACAGCGGTTTTTGTTTGTACGCCCACTGCTTATTGCCGTTCTCGCGTTCGACCAAGGTCCAGTCGCCCATTGGCCTGGCGTCGGGCAGCGCAAGTACGGGTGGAAACTCTTCGGCACAATCCCCCGTGCAGTGTGATTGCCCAGGCACCACATCGGCGTCAGAAATAAACAATGTCGCCCCATTGGCGTCTCCCAAACGGGTCCACAGGTGACGGGGTGGCGCCGACCCAAAACCAACCAGCTCGTACTCAACCCTGGCCAGGGTAATACCGGGTGGCGTGGAATATTCAGCACTGGCTGCCGATTGAAACCAACTGCAAAAAACGGCAACCAGTACAAAATTTGTTAAATCAAACCGTAACATTTTGCCCGCAGCAATCATGCCAATACCTCGGTAAAAGGATTTGTTACTCGATTGGACCCTGTGCCCCAGCGCGCCACAGGCAAACCCAAAGCCTGCAAACAGGTTAGGCCCACCCGCATGGTTGAATCACCGTCGGCACCGGCAATATGGTATCCGGTCTTCATGCCACCTCCGGCACCACCGGCAGTAAAACTGGGCATTTTTTGCAATAAATGCAGACGTGCGTCGCCGTGATCGGTGTACGCCATCACCAGCGTGCGATCCAGCAACGTGCCGTCGCCCTCTTTAATCCCGTCCAGCGCCTGCACCATATCCCTGAACGCCTTCATGTATTCCATCGCAAACCAGTGGGTCATCGGCTGATAACCCAGTTGCGGATCGAGCGCCTCTTCGTGGGAATAAGTATGGTGACTGGAAGGGTCCCCGCGCTTGACGCCATCAATACTGAAAGCGACATTGAAAATTTGCGTCTGTCCGCAAGCCAGTGCATGGCCGATCAGATCGGCAAACTGCCGATGAACCGCCAGCGAATCGTCCACCAGTACACCGGGGTGTTCGTTCTCGGGTGCACCGGGAACACTACAAGCCTTCATCGGTTCGGGCTTTTCCAGTTCCAGAGTAAGGCGCTGTTCCATTTCTCGCAGCGAGGTGAAAAATTCGTCAAGGCGAGTTTTGTCATTCGCGCCAATATGTTTTACCAGCGCCTCGCGTTCGTCTTTTACCACCGACAACGCACTTTTGCGCAACATAATGTCCGGGTTCGGAGTAAAGGTCGCCGCGTTAGGATCCTGAAATCCATGCACAAAAATTCGCTGATACAGTGACAACGGCGACACCTCTGCCGGGTTCATAGCATTGGTGCTGCGCGCACTCCAACTGGTGGCCGGGTTACCGTCACAAGACACTTCAATAGAGCGAAAACGGGTGCGCACACCAAGCTGCTCGGCTATCAGCGAGTCAATGCTTTGTTGATAACCTTTTTTGCTGCTGACCGTGCCGGTCATCTGCCCTTCCGGCCCACCCTTGTGCACACCCGAAGCGCCGTCGGTGAACAAATCGGTGCCACTGTACAAGTTGATTTTGTCCTGAATGGGTTCAAATACTTGCAGGTGCGTCGGCAACTGGTAATCACGCCCGGTTTTTTCCGGCGCCCACTCCACCAGGCTGAGCCCCAACCCCCAGAACCAGGTGCCAAAACAGACCGGCAATTTACTACCGTCGGCCATGGCGGTGCCGTTGTCGTTTAAAAACAGATCCAGCAGGGGCAGACCAACGCCAACACCTGTGCCCTGCAACATGCCGCGCAACAAGCGCCGACGAGTGAAACTGCTGTTTTTCATGCTTGTCTCCCTTATTGAGCCCAGACAAGTAACCGGTCAGTCATCGCTGTGCCATCGTTTTCACTACGGGCCCTGCGCCGAGATAAAATTCCTCGCTGGTGCCCAGGGTGCGTAGCAATTCGAGTATGCGATAGCCGTCACCGGCAAATGTCTTGCGCACTTGCTTTAACCATTTGCGGTCGCCCGGTAATACTTCGCGACCGATACCATAGGCGTACAGTCGATTCACCAGGCAGGAGACGACGCTGGCGTTACTGCGCAGTGCCTTACCCAGGCCCAGAGCATCTTCGTACGAAATGCCGTCCAGTTCCCCCGAGGTATCAATAGGTACGCCATTCTCACGACGTCGATAAGCCCCGGAGCCGTCAAAGGATTCCAGCGCCAGACCAATCGGGTCGGTAATTTTGTGGCACCCCGCACAAGCCGGTGCAGTGGCATGGGCCGTGAGCCGTTGGCGCATGGTTTTGAGGTTGCCATGCCCACTGCTTTGCACCAGGCTAAAGTCCACATCAGGTGGTGGATCCGGCACTTGCTGGCACAGCAGGTTTTCGCGCAGGGCCTTGCCGCGCAAAGTCGGTGAGGTGCGGCCAGGATGGGCGTGCAATGCCACAAAACCGGGCTGCGAGACAATACCCGCACGCGGGTCGTCAGCATCAAATTCATAGGGCTGCCAACGATCGGGGGCGGCGTTTTCCAGTTGCTGAATTAGCGGCACTTTTAAAAGCGCAGCCAGCGTCGGCGTTAAAAATGTTTTCGGGGTAATAAACAAATCGCGATAATCTGCGTTCCTCGCCAACACGTGATCAACAATGGTGAGCAGGCTCTGTTCTTTGCTGTCCTTAAGCGCCTGATTGGTGAACTTGGGAAATATCGACAAATCCTTGGACAACAATTCAAATTCGTCGAAAGCAAGCATATCAGTAAAAAAACCGCGAATGCCCTGCTCCAGACGGGACGACGTCAACATCCGCTCCACCTGGCGCTGCAATCCTTTTTGACTATGCAATTCACCCCGTTGCGCGGCGTCCAGCAACAACGCGTCCGGCGCACTGTTCCAGAGCAAAAAACTCAACCGCGATGCTTTTGACAGGCTGGTTAGCCGATAGCTGTCCGGCTGTTCAGGGTCAGGCTCGGAAGACTCGACTCGAAACAGAAAATTGGGGGAAATCATCATATTCACCAGACTGCGTTCCAAACCGGCGTAAAAATCATTTTTCTGCTGCGCGACGGAAGACGCTGATGCCAACTGTTTTGCCGACTCCTGCTCACTGAGGGGACGCCGGTACAGCAGGCGACCCACTGATTCGATAAATTGCTGCGCACATACCGGGTCAAATTCCGTTTCTTTAACCGGCTGGCAGCCGATCAGTTCGCGGCGATGATCCTTGTCTACCACCTGAGCAGCGACCTTGCGCGCCATCTTTTCTGCCACAGCAAAACCGACTGCGCTGATTCCCGACTCGGCTGCTCCGATCGACAACAATCCTCTGTTGCGGGGAATCGGATCGGCAAAACTGCCGGTTACATGGACACTGTCGCCAAACACATCGCGCATAATCAGGCGATACTGTTCCGAACTGATACGCCGAATGGACTCAACGTAAACGATGTCCCCTGCACCGCCAGCTGAATGCTTTCGCGACTGATCTGGCAGTAACAGCCAGGCAGCGGCGCCAAATAAGCCAAGCAAACTGAAAATCGCCAGCAAACGATATTTTTTCAAGAACGTCATCCGTATGTTTTTCCTGAGTTAGTTGGACGTGGTGATCAAGTGACCTTCCGGCGTGGCCAGAAAGGCGGGCACAGCTTCTACACGAAAGGTGGCAGAAATGGCGCGATTTTCACCCGTATCGGGATCCGGGTCGGCGTCGGCGAGTTTTTTCAAGTTGTAGTAGAGGCCCGCCATATCTATCGATTGCTGTTCACCGGCGGTGCCGTTGACAAACCAGAAGCTCACCCAGGGCAGATATCCGCCGATATAGCCAGTGGCGCTTCTGTCCGCATTCAGATTCAAACGTAGCTGTGCACGGGAAAGCTTGAACTCGGGATAGGTCGGCGGTTTGGCCTTGAGCAATACGCGGGTATCACTTGCCTGGATTGGCTGCGACCGAAACACACCATTGCTAATGGTGCCGTGAAACGTACCAAAGGTTGGTGAAGACGGATCCAGTACGTACGTCATATCCGCAAACGTACCACCAGATGCGTCCTTGCGCATATGCTCTACCGCACTGTAAAAACGAACGGTGGCATCACCATCCCGGCTCAGATCTTCTCCGGTTACCGTAAAAACCCAGGCGCCCACTCGCCTGAGTGACATAATGCTGGACCAGTATACCTCCTCCGACGAGGGGCGGTTGGGGAGACTGACATCGTAGGTAGCATAGCAACCCACGGCACGGTACAAGCGGTTGTCCACGCCCTGCTGCCCGGTTTCCGGGTCTTCAAAAGCGTAAGGCCCATCCTTCACTTTGCCGTCGAGATCAAAGCCATAAGCATAGGGGCCGGCAACGATTTCGTGGTGCGGATCCGGTATCGAAGTCGGGTAATAATAAACACTCACCGCTTTGCCATCTTTTTTGCCGCGCATGGCGACAGAGCGAAAATCCAGGGAATTAAAGGGGCGATTGAGCAATTCTTCGGTTTCTTCAGGGCTGGAGCCAATGATTTTATACGCAGCTTCACGAACACGACCAAAACCACCGTTACCCCCTTTCGGGCAGTTGCGGTCGTCCCAGTGGGTGGCGGTGTGGAAATTGCCAATCACAAACCCCAGGGTTTGCGCTGATATGGCGGGCTGAAAAGGTAGTGCCAACAGCAGAAAAAGGGGTAATTGAGCGATATTTGTGAAAACCCTACTGCATATTTTCATTGTCATTCCCAAGTGCGGCAGATTTGCGTGAATATCAATTTTGGGCGCATCCAGACTGGCGTTTATGCACTTTTCTGTCGAAAGTTCGCCAGCACTCACGAGCGCCTGAGCACCAGCCAATTAATGTCTGTATGGGGTAAACGTAGAAATGCCGGAAAAACGAACGTGGGTGTAAAAAAACTTGCTGGAATCTGTGTTTTACGAAAACACTGATGGTTGGCCAGAAATCGTTGCTGATCTTGCATACTTGCCGGGACAAGACTATAGTAACTCCAGTTACTGTAACCAAGGTTACTATAAATGCTGAAATTCTACAACCGCGAGCAAGAACTCAGTGACCTGGCGCGCATATCCAGGCAGTCTTCAAGCATGGGAAAAATGACCGTTCTGACAGGCCGTCGGAGAGTTGGCAAAACGTTGCTGGCATTAGAGCATTGCCAAAGCCTGGGCAAGAGTAAGCCCTGGTTGTATTTCTTCGTCGCAAAAAAATCCGAACCCTTATTATGCGAAGAATTTATTGATGAGATAAAAAACAAGGTCAGCATACCCGTACTGGGTAAAATACATTCATTTAGGGAAGTATTTGCCCTCGTTCTGGAGGCTGCCAAACAAACAGAGCTGACATTAGTCATTGATGAATTTCAGGAGTTTTTTAACATCCAGCCTTCTGTTTACTCAGACATGCAAAAACTCTGGGATCTGAATAAAAAGGACAGCAAACTGCACGTCATTTTTATTGGATCAGTCTATTCCCTGATGCATAAGATTTTTCAAGATGCTAAAGAACCTCTATTTGGCAGGGCTGACCAGATTATTCATGTTAAACCCTTTTCTCCAAAAGTATTACAAAAAGTGTTGTTAGACCACAAGGTCTATAAACTGCCCCTGCTCTTCGATTATTTTGCCATTACCGGGGCATTGCCAAAATACATCGACATACTGGTGAATGAAAAAGCATTCAGTTTTGATCGCATTGTTAACTCTGTTGTCAGAAAAAACTCTCCTTTTGTTCATGAAGGAAGAAACCTGCTCATTGAAGAATTCGGCAGGAGCTACAACACTTACTTTTCCATACTGGAACTTATCGCCTCGGGGAAAACCTCGCGCCCTGCCATCGAATCGATTCTAGAAAAAAATACTGGTGGTTATTTAGAACGTCTGGAGCAAGACTATGGCCTGATAAAACGCATCAAACCCCTGGGAGCCAGCGCGCGAGGAAAACTCCAAAAGTACGCCATAACGGATAATTTTTTGAACTTTTGGTTTAGATTTATCCACAAAAACCGATCGGCTATTGAAATTGGAAATTACGAATACATCAAACAGTTGATCCGGCGGGACTATCGAACCTGGTGCGGACGGTTGTTAGAGGATTGTTTTCGGCTGCTATTGGCAAGCAGTGGCAAATACAATGAAATTGGCTCGTGGTGGGATAAGGGCAACACCAATGAAATTGATATTGTTGCAGTTAACACGAGAAATAAAACATTGCTGCTTGCCGAAGTCAAACTGGATAAAAGAAAAGGTAGCCTTGTAAAACTCCAGGAAAAATCGAAAAAATTGATTAACCAATACTCCGATTATAAGCCCGAGTTAAAAATATTAAGCATGAATGACTTGGCCGAATACCTGGAATGAAACAAGTAAGAGCACCCTCTGACAATTCTGTTTTGAGTTCCGGATTTTGGGTCAGGCTTTCAACCAGGAACTCAAAACCCGGAAGCCTGAACTACCCCTCCCCCCCCTGAAAGCCCGATTTCCCTAAAAGCTGTATTTTTACCCACAAAATAAAGTGTTTAAGCCAAAAACCAGACTCATATTTGTGCTTTTTCTGAATGATTACAACAAGTTGAGTTGGTGCGACCCCAATTGGGTGAAAAAACTTCCTGGAATCTGTATTTTGCATAAACACTGATGGTTAGACAGAAATCGTTCTATAAGCCCGAATTTAAAATATTAGGTATGGATGATCTGGCAGAATATCTGGATAACCAGTAAGTGCAAACCGGGACTTTACTTGAGACTGTAGCTAAATTTGTGTAACTGTATGGGGTAAGGATAGGCAACGATGAACAAGAAAGAACTCCAGGCACTCGCACAGGCTGCGGCCAAAAATATAAATCTTCAGTCAATTGTTTGTAATATTTTCCAAATAGCAATCATCAACTTATTCTCTGTCGTTATTTAAACGTTGTAAAATCTCCCGACGCTTGCTAGCAGCCCCTGAAATCAACGGAGCTTTTCGCCATTGACTAACTTCGGTACCACTGTAGGGTTTGAATTGTGGCGGCAAATGCTCCATATCATAAGTCTGTAATACCCAGTTCAGCAGTTCGGCAACCTCATCACCCGATAACGACACAAATGCCACTCCTGGCACTCGGGCCAAATATGCCCGCCCCTCCTGGTTGTGTAAAAACTGTGCGACTACTCCCACCATATTCGGCGCTCCATCCTTACTTCCCCTCGCCCCCACTCCGTGGCAACCCTGACAGTGCATAATCCAGTTGTAGCGAGCACGCTCAGTTTGGCTTACACCGGTTAGCTCCGACGCCGTTACCAAACCCACCAGGCACACACCCAACAAAACGAACAACGTAAATGCCCACCTACACATAGGTATCTAATCCTGATCTAATGCGACACCCAACACCACGGCGGTAGAACAAGTAAAGCTGTTGCTTTTAGTTCCAAGACACCAGCGGTAACTGCCACTGGCCATTGGACTGACCACTGGTCGGGAATCGGGGTTATAAGGGCCACAGACGCAGCGAGTACACTTGGGCTTGCCACAACAATCGTTGTAGGAAATGATATAGTTCTTGCCGTCCACCGGGTTGTGGCAAGTGCCAATCCAGACAACCAATTTTGAGACGGGCAGAATCAGGGGAAGCATTTAAAAACTTCCCCTGATCTTCTACATAATAAATAATTGGCACAGGCACAAGAGACAAGGTTAGTGCCCTTTTGAAAGACCAGGCAATATCAAAAGTGGTAGCTCATATTCAAACCAATGATCCGCGGGCGAAGGCGAAGATAGGAGTTGTACCCAGAGTTACGAGTAGAGTTTCCTTCGGAAGCAAGAGCTTTTGAATTTGTCAAATTTCTCACAAAAATCTCAAGGTCAACATTGCCAAAGTTAATCCCTCCTCTCATATGAATCTGATGATATCCACCCAGTTTGGGTGCGCTATCTGGCTGATTAAGCGTGCCTTCAAAGGTGCTGAGATGGTTATAATCAGCTCTAATGTAACTGTCATACCCCTGTATCAGGAATCCATATTCCAGACCACCACTTAAGCTGAAATCTGCAGAACCTGGCAACTTAGTACCTTTTTCACCCAGATTCGCCTGTGTCTCTGCAATCTCGGTAGTATTGTAAGACGTCGCCAAATTCAGCGCCAAATAGTCCGTCAAAAGAGTAGAGACTTCCATTTCAAAACCTTTTGAGAGTGCCTTGCCTACATTCACGGTAGTTGATCCGCTTGGTACGGTAAATTCACCGTTGTCATCAACCTCAAACGTCTGCAAACTAACGGGCAACCCCCTCCAATCGATCTGGTAAGCTGTAAGGTTAAGTGTCAAACGTTGATCAAAGAAACTACCTTTGAAGCCAATTTCATAATTATCAGTTTCATCTGGCTTGGTATGGTCAAGAATAGGGTATTTTGCGCCGTTGACTCCAGTGTAAAAACCAGTTCCCTCTGGATCAAAATTTTGAATTGGCTGTTTAACACCAAGAGGCTTACCCGGACGGAACCCCTGGGCCCATTGCGCGTATAACAAAGTATTTTCCGAAGGTTTCCAGCTCAAGTTCGTCTTGTAGGTATTACCTCTAACCGAGGCCGATAGGTCGGAGTATTTTACTAACGTAGCCTTGCGAATCCATCCACCGCGATAATAAGTTGTGCTGCTCTGATCATATTCATAAGAACGAGCCCCCAAGGTCAACGTCAGATCGTCGACAATATCCCAGGACAGCTCACCGAATATTGCCTTTTGCACTTCTGGCACAGAGGATTCCCCAGACAAGTCCAAACTCCAGAAAAAATCGTCTGGCGCATTAGCTGGTACCGCAGGGGCTTCTGACAGACCTGTATATTGCACAAAAAAATCTGTAGCCAAATCTGGATCACCAGAGAAACCTTCCAAGCCATATCGCTTTACTTTATCTTTCTGATAAAAACCACCAACCAATAATTGAACAGGCCCATCAAATGAAGAGGCAAAGCGAAGCTCTTGGGTGAAGCGGTCACCAAGGCGTGGATAGGTACCAAAATACGTACCAAAAACCCTTCTATAGGTTGAGTCGCCAATTCGGTAACCTTCATAATCCAGCCAAGAACTGGAACTGACCAGGTTGCCTAAGCCGACGTCATAATCAACATCCAGGCGCGTATATGAAAGTTCTGACAATGACGCTTCTGGCGCAGTTGAGTAACCATTATAGCCAACCACAATAAGTTCGGGGCGGGCTCGAACTTGTTGATAGTCTCCTGGCAACCTGAGGTCAATCTCAAGAGAACCATCCTGTTCTGTTTTTTGACGAGTGTGGCTCAGTCTTACGCTCAAATCCTCTACAGGCTGCCAAAGTGCCGAAATGCGTATCCCCTGCGTCTCGTTTGCTCCGCGGTTGCCTTCATCGATAACCGAGCCGCCCCATTGCTCAACAACACTGCGTATTTCGACATCCCCTGTATGACTTCCAGCAATATTGTCCACATACCCACTGTTCTTAACTCGATAAACAACTCCCCGAATGGCAAGATTATTTTCTATTAGAGGTATGTTTACGACCCCTTCCAGTTGATTATTATCGCCGCCGGCAAGGCCGGTCGCAGAATAACCAGCTTTAACACTGCCCTCAAATACTGTCAAATCTGGCAACTTGGGAATAATACGAACCGCTCCACCCATCGAGCCCGCGCCAAAAAGTGTTCCCTGCGGACCTTTTAACACCTCGACTCGTTCTATATCCACCATTCGAAAATCACCAAAGCCACCAGACCATCCGATTGTGCCATCCAATGGCACGCCATCAAAATAAACTCCTACTGCGGCCCGCTCTCTCTGGGGATCAGAGGAGATACCACGCATCGAGATACCGCTGCCTTCCGCACCTCTGTCCATCATAACCACCCCAGCGATGGAACTCAGGTAATCATCCATTTTTACCAAACCCCTTTTTTCAATGACATCAGCACCCAATACTGTGATCGCTGCAGCCGTATCCTGTAATTTTGTTTCGCGCTTTGTTGCAGTGACTGTAATTTCTTCCATTTGGAAGCTCGAAGAATCTTGTTCTTGATTTTCTTTACCCGAAACTTCCCCTGGGGCATATTTTTTCACAACCACCATATTGTCAGAAATGTACTCATGAGTAAGCCCGGTGCCCACCAACAAAGCCATTAACGCCTGCTCTGCAGTTACAGATCCGTTAACCTCTGGGGAGACTACATTTTTACCCAACTGCTGTGGCACAATAATTTCCAAACCTGTTTTATCGGCCAGCTCCACCAGTGCATCTACCGATGCTTTTGAACTTATATGAATATCCAAAGGCTGCGAATCTGCAACTGCATTCTGTGAAAGCACAAACACAACAGACGCCACAATACTTGACAGTTTTGTTTTCAGCAGATTACTTCGGCCCGCTGACATCTTTATACAACTCATGGTATTCCTCCACTTGTGATTTGCCGTGCGGCAACTGTGTCGATTGCCGTCCCCCTATTAAACGGGTCACCCCAAAATCTTCACCCCCTGCAAAATAAAAAATCACTTTTATTCAAATACCTGCAACAAACCTGAAATAAAAACTAATTAATTTCTATTTAAAGGTGTACGAGATACTCGACTGATAACAATATTATCCGAGTAACGCGCCACCCGAACTGGCAGGCTCACTTCCAGCCCAGCCAGGAACACATCCAGATTTTCCACATTAAAAACCACTGTAATACGATCTTTCATCAGCTCCATATCATCAATGATCACCTTGCGGCGAGCATAGCGGTTGATTTCCTCAACCACTTGCTGCAAAGGCTGATTTTTAAAACGTATTTTGCCACCCAGCCAATCAGCATATCGCCCCAATGTATCAGGATTATTTTGTGTTAATAAAATCAATTTACCGGCGTTATCCACTCCCAGCACCATACCTGCTTCAAGGCGAAACTGTTGATTGACTGGAACCACAACGTCGCCCTCATGTATTCGCACACCTAAACGATCGAAATCTGGAGCTTTCACCTGTTTTGATGCACGTTCCTCTTTGGGATGCAAGGCAACCGAACCTTCAACAACCGCTACCGTCAATTGCGAATGGATTTTCTGCACATTAAATTGCGTACCCAAAACGGTAATGGATCTCGCACCGGTCTCAACAGTAAACGGGCGCTCGACATCGGTTTTCACATCAAAAAACACTTCACCGTAATCCAAAATAGCACGACGGTAACCTTTGGTGTATTCCAGTAGCAAGCTTGAATCTGTATTCAGAGTTACTGACGACCCATCCAGCAAATGTACCGTTCTCTGTTCACCGACAATGGTCGTATAGCGCGCCAACAGTTCCGCGCCGCTGTGCTCGCTGTCGTTCGAATAAAACACCCATGACACAACCACCACCAAAACGGTCGCGGCCAAACCGAATGCCAGGCGTCCGGCATGCCATGTCTTTCTGCCCGTATTCCTTTCAGTCGCACTCGGTATGTTCGTCTCAGCCCAGGACTGAACTTTTGCGTCATTCTCCAAGTGTGCCAGATCTGCCCAGCTATCCATTGCGCGCGCAAACGCCTTACTGTTTTCGGTGCCTTTTTTTTGCCAATTTTCCAGCTCCAGAAGCAAATCAGTCACCTGCACATCATTGTCGATACGGCCGCAACACAATTTGTCGACATAGTACATCGCCTGTTTTTCGGCACGGCTCTGTTGATACGTATTGTTATCCATGATGTATTTGCTCATCGTCACCCTCCCTGCCTGATTTCGGCAAGGGCTTTCATGGCCCGAATAATGTATTTTTCCACCCGACTCGGTGATATGCCCATCGCCGCTGACACTTCCTGATAGGTCATCTGGTGAAAACGCTTTAACACCAGGGCGGCTCGACATTGCGGCGTCAACGTTTTCATCACAGCTTTTATTTGATCCATTTGCTGATGACTGGACACAATATCCTCGGGGCTGGCCCCCCGAACTGGCTCACCAGTTCCCTCACCGTGGGCATGCTCCCAAGGCTGGCGTACCGCTTGCCTGCGGTTGTAATCGGTGACCAGGTTATTGGCGATGGAAAACAGGTAAGCTCGGGGGTTTTCGTGCTCATTCAGCTTTTCTTCCAGGCCCTCCACACGCGCCAGGCGATAAAATAGCTCCTGAACGATATCTTCACGATCTTCCGGGCACGCCAGACGCAGACGCATAAACGTGCGCAGTGAGGTTTGGTATTGACTGAACAAACCTTCCAGCGTTGTTTGCTGTTGTTGTCGTCTACTCGACAAATCAATCACTTTTTTGTCCGGTTTGAGCACAGTATAGCTCCGGCATATTGCGTAATATGGCTTGACCCACCAGGTAAAACGCATATCCTGATCTTTTTCACCCCCCCCCGCGGAGAAGATATCGGATGCATCCATACAGTGCCGGACCTCGCTTGAGCGGGCTGCGTTGTCCCTACAGGCATTGTTTGTTATACAATGACATCCTTGCCGTACGGCAATATAAGAGAAGACTGCCCTCTATCGAAAAACCAGCCTTGTTTTCGGTAACGCAACAACCGGACAAAACAGATCATTTGGTGAACAACTATGATTCAGCCACCTGGAATCTCAACCATTGATGTGCCTTGCAGTGCCCCCTTTATGTCGGGCTCCTATGACCTGGAACTGAATAATAAGGGCATCTTCTGGGAAACGATGCATGATCTCGGGGCAGAACCTGTACCAACTGATTCAGATGTATTGAATTTGCAGTTTTGCTCAGGAAGTCGTGTAGGCCACGCTGCACATATGGATTTTGGCAGTGGCCTTGGGCTCAATATCTACCGCTCCCTATGGACCTCAGGTACATCTGAATTGATCTACCAACGCAGAGATTACTATATGCTCAGCCTGAGACTCTCAGGGAATTGCCAGGAATCGCTGGACGACAAGGTATATTTATTGGGAGGACATACCTGCACCTTGTTTAATTTGGCAAACGACCTCAGATACCGTTTCCAAATATCGGGCGACGAGCCATTTACCGAGGTCTGTATCCGTTTTGACGCATCATTCCTGAAAGATAAATTCAAGCTGGGCGACAGAGAGTTAAACCGTATTCTGCATCCCGAACCCTACCGCCTGCTGGACCCCTTGTTCAATCAATGCAAGGTAACACCCGCAATGGAACAGATTGGCCGGGAGCTGTTAAGCGCCGATTCAGCGGACAACACCTATCGCCTGTATACCGAAGCCAAAGCAATGGAACTGATTTCCATTTATTTGTCCGAACTGGAGGCTCAGGCAAACACAGCACACATCTTGCAAATAAATCAGAGAGATCTCAACCGCTTGTATCAGGTAAAAGCACAGCTGGAGGATAACTTCCGGGAACCACCCAATATAGAACACCTCTGTCATCTGGCAGGCTTCAATCGCCGCAAAATAACAGAGAGCTTTAAAGCACAGTTCGGAAAAACCATCTATGAATATGTCCAACACCTGCGCATGGAAAAAGCAAAACAACTATTGAGTAATGGATACAACAGCGTGGCCCTTGTTGCCGAGCAGGTGGGATATTGCCACCAGAGCAACTTCACCAAAGCATTCAAACGGCATGTCGGTCTGTCTCCGCTAAAATTTTCGGCTCGGCATTTTAAACATTCTCTGCCCTCCCCTCGCCAACAGCCTGCCAGTACTCCTTGAAGGAGGCATTGGTGACCGCGCAATCCGTTTAGTGCCGATTGCATAAAAATTGGTGTTTTTCGAATAAAAAACAGGACGCACTTACTGTTAACCTGACCCTTTGATCATTATGTACTGCCTCATTGGCAGGCTGTTGAAAAACGTTTTCGAGGCAGCCTATGCAAGGCAATAACAGGCGAAAAATCGGAGTTTATTGTAATAAATGAGCATTTTGAGCCTGTTTTTAACGCAGCAGAGGCAACGCAGATAGTTTTTCAACAGCCTGCCAGGCAATAATGAACAGAGAGCTTATTATGGTTAACCGTAAATCT
>JBNKFQ010000068.1:0-5956 GCA_050289385.1 Porticoccaceae bacterium
GGTCTGAATGAGAATACCAACGGCTTGCTACGCCAATATTTTCCTAAAGATACAAACTTCAAGGAAGTGACACAGTTGGAGGTGGAAAGGGCAGTAAAGCGCCTAAATTCTCGCCCACGAAAAGGTCTGGATTTCAAAACCCCAGGTCAGTTAATGGGCGATCATAGGGCTGCGCTAGCGGCTTAAACTGTGATGCACTTCGGATTTGAATCCGCGTTTCAATTTCCTCCGTTCTTCCTTAAACTTTAATCTAGAAACCTGACCCCTATGCCTTGACCCCTATGCCTTAATTTCAGTAGGCATATAACGCCGAAAATCAGCCGTGTGAGGTACGAGCATCAGTTGAATTTCCTTTGTTAGAGCTTTTCTTCAACTCACCGCCAAACTGAGCCATAGCCAATAATAGAGATTCCAGTTTGCGCCCGAGACTGGTTAGTTCATATTCTGTCATTGGTGGCACTGTTGGATATACCGTTCTTGTTACTAAAAATTTTTCTTCAAGAAGACGAAGGCGCGCAGTCAGTATCTTTGGGCTGATACCAGTTAGTGCTTTCTGCAATTCAGAATACCGCTTTTTATTTGGCAATAGCTCGCGGATAACAAGCGTTGTCCACTTGCCTTCGATGATCTGCGCGGTTTTTTTTATAGGGCACTCGTCGTCGCAGGTCTTATTTTGTCCAATTTTATCCATTAGGCACCTTACTATCCATTCGGTAACTACTTCCGTTAGTATAGCCACTTCACTAGAATTCCTCAAAACTTAACGATGTTGAGGAGTAATATTGTGAAAAAAATGACCTGGTTATTACGCATTGTTGGCATCATCCAGATCGTGCTCGGTGTTTTCTATCTTTTTGCGCCAGAATTTTTCCTTCACGCAATGGGGCATTCTGTTCCAGAAGCTGATATTTACTATCCGTTAGCAATGCTGGCAGCTCGATTCATCGCCTTCGGCATTGCCTTGATCTACGTGTCAACTACTCCAGCTCAATACAAATTATGGATTAATATTATGGTACTAATTCAGCTTATAGATTTAGCAGCGGGTATATTTTATACAACCATCGGTGTTGTTCCCTTGTCGTTGTCAGGATTCCCGATGTTTAATGCGACGTGGATAATTGCACTGCTGCTTTTCTGGATGCCAAGAGAGGCTAAGTAATGATTCATTGGATTTCGCAAAGACTGTTTGACATTCAAATTAAAGTACTGTTGGCACTTAAGCCGACAGTGCTTTTTCATAAAATTAACCAATTAGAATGGTATCGAGATACGTTGCGCCGATGGATTAATGGCCATGAATTCAATAGAAATATTAAAATATTGGAAGTCGGGTGTGCAACAGGTTCGCTCAGTGGTTATTTGGCTGAGTGCGGATATATAACGACAGCTGTCGACTCATCTGAGGCAATGATTATTGCCGCCAAATCTAATATTTCTAGTGTGGACTATCATGTGGCAGATGCCAGATACCTACCTTTTAATGATGGGGAATTTGATGCCATTGTTTCTGCCTCACTTATCAACATTGTCTCTGATCAACAAACAACAATTAATGAAATGATACGGGTTTGCAAGCAAAATGGAGTCATTAGCTTTCTTTTTCCTACGCATGGATTTAACAACGAAAATTTACAGGATCTAGCAGATTCTATAGGAGTGTCTGGTTTTTCTGAAGCTGCACTAAGAACCTGGCACAAGTCTGCGCCCAAAATGCATATTCACGCTGCGGAGGCACTACTACAGAAAGCCAGATTAAGAACTGCACTACCAGTTAGCTACCTACAAGGTATGGTTTCATCAATTTCTGCAACCAAGATTGCCTAGCTTAGAAAAAAGGGGCCAGGTTTCTTGATTTCGCCCTGCCGTTGCAACAGAAACAATGGGCAATTCCATCTGACTCAAACCTGACCCGCACTTCTTAACACCTAACGGCTGCAACACCACATTTGTGGTGCCCGTGCCCCTCAGAAATGTCAGAATCGAGCAAAAATCACCCATATTTTGGAACGGTATCTCTCTAATACCTCCCCAAACCAGCATGCGGCCTTTTTGTTTCTCAGGCTTTGGGTTAAACTTGAGATACCGTTCCAAATTATGCTTGTTTTTTGAACTTTGCCGGGGACATCTGAACGGAGAGGAGTTGTATTGTTGCTGTTTATAAATCCAGTTATCATGCATGATCAACAATGGAATTGATTTCTTATCAAGATCAGCATCTGTTGGGAGACAGATTCGAAGCGCTACTCGATGCTCTGGCCTCGCTACGTAATGGCACTCTCGCTGATGCTGAAAATGGCTATCCGGCCATCATCCACACACTGCCCGCCGACCAACAATTGCAGGAGGTGCTGTCATGCCACCCATGGTATCGACACGGTCCTCTCAATTCGGTGTACCCCCACCACGACTACGCCTGGGCCGGCATCAATCACCTTCGGTTTGAGGCGGAAAGCGGGCAAATAGACGCCCGGCGTACGTTTGAATTTCCCGGCCTGATCGGATGTTCCCGTAGCACACTGGAGCTGGTTCAAGCAGTGAATGCCGCTAAGGAGACCTTTAGAAAAGCTGTTGACGAGGTCAAAAAACGCTATCGGGAACTTCAGGGTGAAGATCTGGAAGACAACCGTATCGAGCAATTGACCGTCTTCAAGGAACACCTCCGTCCATTAGGGGTGAAAAAGGCTCTTGAAAGCGCGGGTATCGCACGGCTTTCTCTCAAGCATGTCTACCGCCCAATCCCGACCATCGATGCCCCCGAGCTGGTGGAGATCAAATACGCCTACTACAGCAAATGGCCAGGTGCGAAGATTACCAACGTTGATGAACAACACCAACGCGTGCTGGCACAGTTGGAAAAGAATCCGGAGTCCCAGGCGCTTGCGACGCTACTGCGCGTATTGGGGCAGCTGCCGCCACAACAGACCCTGGCAATCCGGCAACGGCCTAATCGGAGTATTCGGGCTACGTATAAAATACCGAACCCCCATCGCCCCAGAGGTTATCTGCACAAAAAAGTCACTGGGGTGCTGCCCATATATTACGTCACGACCCCCGACGCCCGCCCACCAGACAAAGTGGATTTTTCGGCGCTCGATCAACCGGGTGCTCAAACAAAGCGCCAGCCATTACAACGCCGGTGGGCCACCGAGCCGATTGTCCCTAACGGAAATTTGTACCTGCCCGATAACAGGGAGAATTAAATCGAGATTTATCCCTCGTCCACTCTTGCAGCCGATCAGTCAAACCACTTACCTCTGGTGAAGTGGGGACAACGGGATCGTGCAGTAACATTTGCCCGGCTCTTGTGGAATTGCCCATAGCAATGGCCGGTGTGAGGTGCACCGGCCGCTCCCAATTCTGCATCACCTTTAACGATGCCGGTTGTTTACCGCATGCCTTAGGCGGCTGATCTTCATCTCTCCATGCGTCACCGAACAGGAGTTTGTCCAAGCGGGGATTAAAGCGAATAATCTGTGCATTTTCCGCTACCGCCGCTGTCTCCCAGGGAGGAGTATTGCGCCGCTCCTCCGGCGACATTCCGAGACGGGCAATCACGTTGCGGGCCTCCACCTCACCGGCCAGACGCTCATATTGATTTTCTGGGGTCAGGATAACCCGGTTCCTGGTCAACCCCATGATCTCAAGATCCAATTCCATGTACTTGAAAGCTTCGGGGTGCGCATCCTTGCGGTCCAGCAGGTCAAAGTAGCGGTCGGCCACGTCTTTAGGCACCGTATCCCAATTGAGGCGCGAACCATCTCCATACTTGTCGCGGATGGCAATAAAGGTCCGGTTAGCCGTACGTTGCAGGTTAGCGTATTCCGGATTGCGCTCGAACAGCGCCTCTTTTTGGGCTTGCAGTTCCCGCAGATGTTCTTCGGTAACGTCAATGGATATGAACTCTAGCGGACTGCCGCCTCGCGCCCAATGTTCGTAAGATTGAATCCGGTGTTGAGTCTCGTGGAGGGCTACCTCAACCAGTTTTTGGTTGTCTAAATCCTGATTGACGACGATATCGGAACGGTGCAGTGAACCGTAATAGAGAAACTTGCCGAATCCACCTCCAAATTTAGACATGGTGGCGCTGTCGCACAAATACAGAGAGGCACGCTGGAAGGCGGGATAGTTGGCAAACAGATCGGGGTGATAAAGCCTGGCTACCATGTGATTGTCCGGTTCTGGCGACGCTACGTCGTTTTTTTCAAGCAATCCGAACCAATTTTTTTCCTGGTGTTCGGTCAAATTACCGTGCTTGCGCACCAAGTCGTAGTAACGCAATGCTTTAAAAACTCCAGAGTCGCCGGTATTTACTTGATGAGATTCATGACCATGATTGCGCCGCACGCAGGCTGTACGATCATCGACTTCGGTGCGCCACTTGCCATCCAGCCCCCGGCCCCAACCGGTAGTTTTCCATATGTCCCGCCGGTCGACATTCTGTAGATCGAGTTTGTTGGCATGAGACAGTGCTTCTCTATCCACGCCCTCAGCCCTGGGGCCGACAAACAGCTCGGCGCCGTCGAAATCATTAAATTTGACGATGATGTCCCCCTCTTCGACATCAATGGTTGTCCAGGGAGGATGCAGAACGCGTTGGTCAGCCGTCAGTTGGCTGCGGTATACCACATTTCGGGCCTCGACTTCCCCGGCCATCAAGCGGTACAAATTGTACGCCGGTGTATCCACGTAACGGGAGAGCCGCCTCCGAGCGTCTTTGTAAGCAATGTGGCCATCCAGATTCCGCCATGTTTTTTTGATTTCCGCCGCCGTGATCGACCGCCAGGTCCGCATATTATTTGGCGCCTCTTCCACCAACCATTTTTCTCGTTCCGTTTGTTGTTGGATCAGGTGGCAAGCCAAGTAGTTAGCGACATTGCGAAAGTATTGCTGACGTTCATAGTCTCGGTACCGCGACGGTTCGGGGCCAAACCGGTCCCAGATTTCGGATCGTAACAGGTAGGCATCCCGATCGTTGTGTATGTAGCGTGCCATCGAACTGGGACGGGCCAGGTCGGCGATGCGACGAAATTGGTCGATTCGGTTCTGTCGCGCCATGGCCCCGAGCCTGCTGGTCGCGGTTTCGTAATCAACGGTAGCCGCAAAATAATGGCTCATCTGTTCCTGCTCGAATTTTATCAGCCTCCCTTTGACGGTTTCTGGATTGGCGCCCCGGCCAAAATTCTCGATTTCCTGGATGTGGTGTTGCATTTCGTGTAACACAACACCAAGCATTTCGTCGAGATCCTTGGCTGTAGCGCGGGTGTTCGGGAGGCGACGCGCTTCATTGAATTCGGCATCAGAGGTGGCGGGCTGGAATTTGCCCCAGCTGTTGTCGACGGTTGGATCGATTAAGAGGTCCAGCCAGTTGGTGTCCAGCTCCGGGTAATGATCCAACAGCGAGCAATTGGCCAGGACATTGCCGGGCGTGTTGTATACGTTTAAAAACAGGATGTTGGAGATGGCTTCCCGATCCTCGGGACCGAGATCGTCGTAACACACACCTTCACCGTGCAGTAACTCGGCCACACCATCGTAAGGTGTACTCGTTTCGGAAAACGCATCGTGCATCAGCGTGGTGGGTGTGTCGTCGATTTCAAATTTCCATCGCTCGTCCGTATCCCTAAACCATCCGGTCTCGTTCCAGATTTCGGTGCGCTTTTTTCCCTTAGCGCGCATTTTCTTCGCCTTTTCCAGCGCCGTTAAATCGGCGCCGGCGGCGAGTTCACCGGCGAAACTGAATTGATGTGCAGCACCTGGGAATGTGTTCTGCGACAGGTCGCCGGCCCAGTGGCGCAACCCCTGGTAGGCCAGAGACCGGATATCGGCAGGGGTGAGTTTCAACCCAAATCGCCCCAGGTGGGGAGCCAGGTGACGCTGGTAAATGGGTTGCCGAAACAACCAGGCGCGTAAGTGTCGGTATATGCGCTCCACCAGACCAACTACCCCTTGGGTG
>JBNKFQ010000069.1:0-3089 GCA_050289385.1 Porticoccaceae bacterium
GACGACAGACGTGCGACGTGCGACCGGTGGCCTCCCGGGCCACCTATTTAAACCGTCGCAGAATTGGCTTGTTCACCCCATATGACCAGATATATTGCAAAACTCGCACAACAACAGGTTTTTTCAGAAGGCGACTCTCGCTGGCGTTCAGGGGGTTGCCGGTAATGTCGGGTTTCATTTTTATCAGGCTGGTCTGATCGGCTTTTTGCATAACCGCCAGCAACTTGCGCCATGGATACAGCAACCACGAACGGCTCCGGGGCGCGCGCAATGCTGCCGCAAAATCAAAGAAACGCACCGAACCGTCTCCCAGTATCAAAACATTGTCACGGCGCAAGTCATTGTGAGCAAAGCCCGCTGCATGAAACATGGCCAAAAAGCGCTCTATTTCGAGGAAAGCCCTGGAGCCCACCGCCTTGTTGTGGGCCCCGGGATGCTCGCCCTCAATAAATTCCATGGCAAATATATCCGGCGACACCCAACCATAAAACCGGGGGACGTAACCAGTCTCGGCAAATTCCCTGAGAACCAGTACCTCACGACGGATCAAAAACCGGCAAACCAGCAAGCGACTCCACCAGGGACGACGGCTGAAGTCTTTCACCACAATCGAGTGATCGTCGATATCCAGCCGGTACACATCGGACTGAAAAACTCCCCGGGCAGGACGCAATACCTGAAAGTGTTGCTTCTCCAGCGCGTCACGAATAGCGTTTGCCAAGTAATTGTGACTCATGCCCGCAGCAGTACTCCAATCAACTCTGAAAACAACCAGGCCCTTATTGTAACGGCTATACTCGACAGGTCTAAAGAGCATATATATCCTGAAGAGCAAAAAACCTCTTGGGCTAACAGAAATCAGGGCTTGTTCACACTAAATGGCCTCAGAGAAGACAATCCACCAGGGCCTGATACTACCTGTTTTACATGTAAATAACTTTCAGAGAGCACTGTATACCACCATGCAACTGACATACGGAAATTACCTGAAGATTGAAGAACTGTTAAAGCTACAGCAACTGCAATCCAGGCCTGAAGAGCACGACGAAATGCTCTTTATCGTCATCCATCAGACTTATGAGCTTTGGTTCAAGCAGGTTTTGCACGAACTGGACAAGGCTCGTCCAGACTTGTCCAGCGGAAAAACCTGGGCGTCAGCAAAAACCTTGCGACGTATACTCACCATCCTCAAAACACTGGTCAGCCAGGTGGATATCCTGGAAACCATGACACCACTGGAATTTAACAGCTTTCGTGATTTTCTGGACACTTCCAGTGGTTTTCAGTCCTGGCAGTTCCGCGAACTGGAAATACTTTGCGGCTATCGATCACCACTGGCCATCGAGGTGCAAAAGAATGTGCCTGATCAATACAACCGGCTGCTGCAACGCATGGAGGAACAAACGCTGTGGGCCAGTTTTATCACTTACTTGCAACAGCGCGGTCACGCTGTTGACAGTCCGGTTCAAGAGAATGACAACGGGTTGATCTACAATCCCGACACCGAGCTTCAGAAACAGTTGGTTAACATCATCAAAAGTGACCCGGAAGCGGGGTTAATATCCGAGTTACTCGTAGACTTTGACGAAGGTCTGCAAGAATGGCGTTATCGTCACGTAAAAATGGTAGAGCGCACTATTGGCACCAAGCCCGGTTCCGGTGGCTCGCCAGGTGCAGCTTACCTGCACAAAACCTTGCACAGGACGATTTTTCCTGATCTTTGGGCAATCAGGGCATTAATGTAATCCATGCACGATTTTAACGTCCTGGCCAAACGACTGGCTCCCCACTATTCACGCTTCAAGGTCAGCGAACGCTTGCTGTTTACCGGGCACTCCCACCAGGCCTGGCCCGATGTCGCCGCTGAAGGACAACTCGAAGCCTTTGACGCTGCCGCCCAATCGGTTGACGAAAAATGGGAGCTTGCCTTTGACAAGGCCAATGTTCTGCGCAACTACCTGCGTGAATGGTATGACGATCCGGAAGGTTTCTACTGCCTGTCCGAAAATACCCATATTCTGTTAGTCAGTTGGCTGTCGGCCTTGGGACTGCTCTCAAACACCAACAAAAACAAACCCAAAATCATTACCACTGACGGCGAGTTCCACTCCATGTACCGTCAGTTGCACCGCTTGCAAGAAGAAGGCATTGATGTAGAAAGATTGCCGGTAGAACCCCTGGACACCTTCTCACAACGGCTGGCCGACTGCGTCGATCAACGCACCGCCGCCATTATGCTGTCGCGGGTATACTTCGAAAGCGCATTGATAAACCCGAACCTGGCAGTGGTCGCAGCCATTGGTCGGAGCAACAATATACCGGTATTGATTGACGATTATCACGGAACCAATGTTGCACCTGTTTCGATCCGCGATGCCGGGTTGGAAGATTGCTACCTGGTCACCGGCGGCTACAAGTATTTACAGTGGGGGGAAGGTAACTGTTTTCTGCGATTCCCCGGAAGTTGCGAGTTAAGGCCCGTGATCACCGGCTGGTATGCGTCGTTTTCAACCCTGGACCAACGCAGAATGAATGCCCCTACCCAATACGACAACGGTGAACAACGATTTTGTACCGCCACCTATGACCCTGTCTCACAGTTCAGAGCGGCACGAGTTGTAGAATTTTTTCGTGAACAGCAACTGACGCCACCGGTGATTCGACAGCAGTATCTGGCCCAATTGAACCTGTTGCGACAATTATTTTTAACGGAAAATTTTAATTCGAATGTTATACGCTTGCGCCACGAACAAGCGCTGGAACATAACGGTGGATTTCTGGCCCTGAGAACACCTTATGCAGCTGAGCTAAAACAGATGTTGCTGAAGCATGGTGTGCTGACAGATTCCCGTGGCGACATTTTGCGCTTTGGTGTTGCGCCCTATATTACCGCTGCGCAGATTGAACAGGCGATCAAATTTTTGTCGCAGTGCGTCGGAAAGCTGCAACCCGACTGAAACTTCCCGGCATTTTGATTTTGTCCATAAACTGTTGATAACCAGTTATCAGCAGACTCCAATTTATGGTATTTTCTGCCACAAGGTGTCACCAACTCACGGGTAATGGAGCTATTAATTATGTTGTCGGTC
>JBNKFQ010000070.1:0-9505 GCA_050289385.1 Porticoccaceae bacterium
TTTTTGCCATTGGCTGTTTTTCAGTAACCAGTAACGTCCTGGCCTTATCCAAACTCAATCCGTCCTGATTTGCCCGCATCTTGATTTGTCCGGCGACGAGTTCAGTATCCACCCATCCAGGGCAAACTGCATTGACAGTAACATGTCGGTTTGGCCAGTCATTGGGATTTCCGCGAAACAACAAACTGTCCAGCTGTTCGCCACCCAACTCGTCGATAAATTCTTGCACTGCGCTCATACGTTAACAACCATCTAATTTGCCCGCAGCGCAAAAGGGTCGATGCGTTCGCGCTCAACAGCCACCGTTACCACCGGTATATCCACACTCGAAAGCGCATTAGCTTGTCGAAAGAATTGATAGACCGGAATACCTTGTTCAGGAATACGGCTGAAATTATCCTTGTCATGACCGGCGATGGCAAGCCGCAATGCGTGCCCTTTTTTTATTTGCACTGACATGGGTAACATAACAAACTCAACATGGGTTACTTTACCAGGCTGCATGACCGTTGCATCTTCTCGTCTGTACGTATGATATGGGCCAAATACCGGGTAAGGCGGTTTTGCATTTGAGATTTTCCTGTGCAGCAAACGCAAATTCCCTTCGGTTAACATCGTCACCTTGCCATCGGGCGCCACATCCTCCAGATAAACAATCACTGCACCATCGGGATCGCTGGAAGACATATTCAAAGATACGACCGGATGACCCGTAATTTCTACATCAGATTCAAATGGTTGAGAAGTATATGTCAGCAATAACTTGTCGGCGTGCGACCGATCACCATAATAGACATCACCCATTTGATACCAGCGCGCAGTGGATCCAGTACCGACATCAAAATTTACTTGATAGCTGTCCTTGCCGTTTTTTTGTTCAGGTTTATTCATACTCAGGCCGCCATTTTCCCTAAAATAGTAACGCTGCATGGCAACACCTTTCGGTGGCCACACATCGGTTCTTTTCCAGACATTTTCTCCGGCAGTAAAATAGTACAGGTTCCGCCCTGTATTCACTGCCCTTCTGCCCGGCTTTTTCAATACATTGAAAAAATCACTTAAGTGAGCATATTGATCTGCTCTAGGCGGCCTTAATTCCGCATTTTTTTCGTGGAATGGATTTGCATCTTGAGCCGCGCCATGACTCCAGTAACCGATTATCACTCGCATGGGTGCATCAGAACCCATAAATCTGGATATGGCGCCTGCCGCCGTGCCGGCGTCAACAAAACTGGCCCAATGATATGATGGAATTTGATTCAGACGACGATTTTCACTTACCTGGTACTGCAACAGAAAGTTGTCCTCCGGTTGTTGCGGGTAAGTGTTCTCCAAGTCTTCGCGGTATACCATGGGCCGGAATTGTTCCGCAACTATCACGTTTTTGCCATGTTGCTGAAGAGCCTGACGTAATAGTGATTTATCCATATCGCCATCTACGGGCTTAATATTCGACTTGCGCTTGAGCCAAGCCGGTATTTCATCGGTAGTGACATTCAGATCCAAAGCACGTACGCCTTCAGACCATGGATCCAGAAAGCCGAAATTTGGCAAGCCACCGGGAAAAAGCAAATGTGCATACATATCAAAATCGGTAAATCTGGGCACTGTTACTTTTAACATTGCAGGGGCGTCTGCCATCGCCAGCTCGGCACTATTGCCTGCATAAGAGTTACCAGTGGTCGCCAACGCACCATTCGACCACGATTGCCGAGCCAACCATGTGAGCACATGCTGATAGTCGTCTATTTCCCGTTTTGACAATTCTGACAAGCGGTAACCAAAGGACGCTCCGCTGCCCCGCACATCGACACTAACAACTGCGAATCCCCGATTGATAAATTCCTGTTTCATTTTCGAAGGGCCGCGACTCTCTTCAACTCGCCAATACCGTGTGAAACTGACAATCGCCGGCACCTTATGCTGTTGCTTCACAATCGATGGCAACCACATCTCCACAGCTATTTTTACACCGTCGGGCATTTCAACATATGCCGATCGGTTAATTGACACTTCCTGTGCAACCGGTTCCCCTGCATTTGTCCAATGAACAGAGAGCAATAACAAGCCCGGAAAAAAAATTGCCCCGATTGATATTTTTTTCATAAACCTCACCGCTCTGTTTTAAAATTGGAATCAATAGCCTATTTCCATTTGGACAATTGACCACTACCTGGCGGGTAACAAAAGCTGTTGAAATCGAATTTTTTTTCTTTCCTGATAAAATCACCCACGACAGGAAAACCTGAAATTCTTATCGCTTCTTGAACTGCTGAACTTTGCTGATAGCAGACTGATCCAGAACAGTGTTAACTGCGATTTCGGTTTCGTACTCAAGTATTCGATCGAGATTAATGCCGCTACCCAAGAATATTCCTTTCTTGATACCCGCTAAAAATGTGGGGCTAAGGGGGATTAGCTTTTGTGCCAGTTTCAAGGCTTCGGATTCCAACTGTTCTTCAGGTACCACGCGCCAGGCAACCCCCAGTTGGTGAAACTCTTCAGCACTGTGTTTTTCTCCCAGCAATATCAGTTCTCGCGCCTTGACAGGACCCACAAGCGCGGGCAGCAACGATGTCACAGCGCCGGTTACCGACAAGCCCCTCTTTCCCTCCGGGAAAAAACCTTGCGCGCCAGACGCCCATATCGGGAAGTCACAATTAATTGCCCATTCCAACCCCGCGCCTACCGCCCAACCGTGAATGGCGCCGACTATGATTTTTTTACTGGTGAGCATTTGTCGAGTCACTTCCTGAAGGGCGTCCAGTGCCTTTCGAACAAGATCTTTGTTGCGATTTTCAGTAACGTTCTGCTCATCCAAATCGGCACCAACACAAAATGCTCTGCCACTACCCTTGAGAATAACAACTTTTACAGAATCATCAGCGTTAATTGTTTTTAGCGTATGGCAAAGTTCAGTCACCATACTGGAATTGATGGCATTCAATTTTTCGGGGCGATTTAAAATTACCGTAGCAATAGCGCCATCTCGTTCAATCAAAACGCCAGGAGTTGACATTGTTACCACCCTCCATCAAACACACACGACCTTTCAGCGAGCGAGTTCTGTAGTTAAAATGTACCAGTGATCAAGGTTGCCATAAAAAACCTCGACAGGAATACGCTCGTTCTCGCCATGAGCACCTGAATCGCCCGCCATAAATATGCCGTCAATGCCAAAGGCAGGAATACCTGCAGCACGATAGTGGTTTCCTTCAGTGCCCCAGGGAGCCATAAAAGTAATAATGGGCGTACCCGAATAGCGAGCTTGAATAGCCTTCGCCAAAGCTTTCTCAATATTGTCGGTCAGTGGGGAAGCAGGTACCGCCTCCGGTTGCTGCAAGGCTTTCCATTGCACAGCATCGTTGACGACAACCTGTTTCAGCTTGCCAATAGTGTCCTCAACTGACTCGACGGGAAATATTCGGCAGTTAATATTGGCGGTAGCCGATTGTGGCAATGCGTTGGGGGCATGACCCGCCATCAACTGGGTAGCAACACAAGTGGTTTTGATACTGAGATAAGTCAGTATTTCCGATTGGGAATTACTCAACACGCCAATTGCCCAGGCATCATCAGGATTATCGGCATAGCGGCGCATGGCCTCGGCAATGTCACCACTCTTCAGGTTGCTGGCCGCCCGCAACGAAGCTCGCATCAAAGCGTTGGAAGCCAGGGGGAAGTGGTATGACTGAATTTTTTTCAAGGCGTCAGTCAACTCATAAATTGCCAGGTCGTGGCATGGAGCTGTGGCCACCCGGGTTGGTTACCGTCAGCTCAATATCGGCGTAATTTTTCTCTCCCAATTGCAACAAATAGGCCTGGAGGCTACCATCCTCGTTCAAACTGCCGCCACCACTGTCAGCCACCAGCACAAATTCGGCATCAATCAAATCCCGGTACTTATTGATTAGAGTATCGGTAGTACTCATACCTGCCTCTTCATCGCCGGAAAACGCGATAATCAAGTCCCGGGTTGGCACAAAACCCTCTGCCTTGAGACGCAAAAAAGTAGCTGTCAGCGCAGTAACTCCCTGTTTGTCATCAGATACGCCGCGGCCAAAGAAATATCCATCCTCCTCAATCAGCGTAAAGGGGTCACGTTCCCAGTCTTCGGGCAGGGCTTCCACGACATCCATATGAGCCGACAACAGGATGGGGTTTTTGCCAGCCGAGCCATTGCCTCGATAGCGCACCACCAGAGCCGGTGTCTCACCCATAGGCAGCAGATGGATATCTTCATCCGGAAAACCCGCTGCTTTAAATTCCGATGACAGGTAGCGAGCCAGTTTGGGCACTTGTCCATGACCTTTGGCGGTGCGAATTGACACAGCGGTTTTCAATATTTCCCGGGCTTTTACCGCATTGGGGGCCGACGGTTCGGCGCATGCAGTCAAAGAGGCAATTAGCCCGACAGCAGCGCTTGCAGAAATAAGATATTTGATCATTTTTTGTCCCTGGTCACCGAGGTCGAAGAGGTCTATTGTAACGAAAACTGCTGATGTGGATACTCATGTCTCTCTGTCTGATTAACTGTCAACAATTACCTGAGACCAACAATGGATTCCGGCACAAGATCAGAACCTGCCTTGTGCCCGGACTCACCAATATCACTTAGATTTCATATCCCGCATCAAATTGCGCTTGTCCTCAGGTTGTGAATAAAGTTCAAGGCGCGAGGGAGTGATACGGCGCGGGTAGTAATTGTTCTCGATATTGGTATCCGCTGTGTCCCAATCCGGATCGACAACTATGCTGGCAACCGGCTTGTCCCTGACTAGTAGCTTGTCCACCTTGTCGGGAGTGTAGCGCCAGATTTCCGCCGGTAGTGTCAGGAGTTCTTCACTACCGTCCTCGTAAGTCATACCAAGAATAATCGGCATAACCACACCACCCAGGTTGGAAAATTCCAGTACGTAGTGATACCGCTTGGCATCGACGGTGCGCAGAAAAACCTTGCGTTCCCACTCGTCCAGACCTTCAAGATAATCCTGATACTTCTTTCGGTCTTTTTGCGTAACAGTATAAACATCGTGCTCATTATAAAAATCCTTGAGCGACGGGTTGCGATCCACTCGCACTTTTATGCCCTCTTCCCGATTTCTCTTTATTATCAGGGAGAGAGGTTTGCGCTGCTCTGCCTCGTGATTGCGGGCCATCTCGACATCCGGCTCTTTGCTGTCTATTTTCAACAACGAAACCTTATCGAGGGAGATATCAACACTGTCTGTCGTGTAAAACCAACCGCGCCAAAACCAATCCAGGTCCATACCCGAAGCCTCTTCCATGGTGCGGAAGAAGTCTTCCGGGGTGGGCCGTTTAAATTGCCAGCGCCGGGCGTATTGTTTAAATGCAAAATCGAACAATTCGCGCCCCAGAACGGTCTCGCGCAAAACAGTCAACGCGGCAGAGGTTTTGACATAAGCGTTGCCATGAGGATCGTGCAACAGGTCTGCGCGAGCCATCAATGGCATTTGTTTGGGGGATTGCATATGGGGGATTGCATAGTAACGCTCTCCTCTGCCACTGGGCAGAGTCGCCGTATCGTCTTCCCACTCCCGCAGCGCGACGTAATTTAAAAAGCTGTTCAACCCTTCGTCCATCCACGCCCATTTGCGCTCAACAGAATTCACGATCATTGGAAAATAGTTATGCCCGACCTCGTGAAGAACCACACCGATCAAAGTCCTTTTCTGGCTGCGTGAATAAGTGCGAGTGCCGTCCTCTTCCAGGTCGGTATACGGCAGATTAAAGGCCAGCATGGGGTATTCCATACCGATAGTGGGCCCGTTAACTGATTGTGCGGTGGGGTAAGGGTAATCAAAGGTAAAACGGGAATAAGTTTCCAGCGTGTGAATAATTGCGGGCGTAGAGTAGCGAGACCAGAGTGGCTCCGCCTCTTTGGGATAAAACGACATCGCCATCACCAGGGGAACATCCGCGCCAGGTTGCTTGTAGCCCTGGGCGTCCCAGATATATTTGCGGGACGACGCCCAGGCAAAATCCCGTACATTTTTCGCCCTGAAACGCCAGGTTTTTACACCATTGGCCCCGTTTTTTTTCGTTTTCCAGCGCTTCTTCTGGCGTGACAATAAACACCGGCTTAGTGGAAACCACTGCGCCACCAGAAAGATATCATTGCCGCCGTCACGAGCATCTTCGGGAAAGTTCTCGTATCCGGAACGCGTGCCAAGTGCCTGCTGCTCTACCAATTGATACTCCCAGCGAACGGGAAACTGTACCGACTTTCCGGACTGTAGCGGGACCGGTAAATCCACACGCATCATAGTATCAACAACAACATGGGGCAGCGCTTTGCCAGCGGCCGAGGTGACAGCATGTATTTTATAGCCCAGATCCTGATCTTTGCTGAATTGCAGGCGACGAAAATTATACAGAGGTGTTTTGTGAGGTTCGCCAGATGACTTTGGCGAGGTTCCCTACCTTCAATTCGGCGCTTGTCTTCGTACAGTCTGACAGAAATTTTATAGTCTACCTTCTGTTGTCAATAGGCATGACCTGGAGATCCGGAAGCCATTCGATAGTCGTTAGGCGTATTGAGCAATTCGTTCAAATCGCGAAATCTGTCATCGCTGATAGTGGAGGCTGCCGCAAGTGCAACAGGAACTATCAATAACAGTGCGGAAATTAATTGCTGAATACAAAATTTAAATCGGCAACCCCGATTGCAACAGCGATTTTTCATACTTGTGAACCCCCCCGCCAAACATTGATTTCTCTGATTCAGCAAATTATTTGAAGTCATGGCTCTCCTTCCGACTTCCAACAATTTATTACACCTCTGGCATATCAAACGGTTTGTCGTCAGCAAAACGCTTAAGCACATTAGATGTAATACGCGAAATGTTATTGTCGTAATTGTTGTGACTGAGAGACCCGATATAGGACATGGAACCAACGCTAAATACAGCACCGCCGTTTGTGGTTTCAAAAAAAGTCATATCCGCGCGTGGCATACTGGAACGAGGCTCGTACTCCTCGCGTTCAAGTCCGCCAATTGCAAAATGCCAGGGTCGCCCGAAGTCGACGCTACTGGCAACAACGAGTGCATGGGATGGCGTACCTCGCGAAAAATTCACAGCGTCTACTTCAAATCCTGCAGCGCCATTGCCACTCCAACCGAAGTCACCCAGCAGTTCATCGTCAACACCTTCGAAGATAAATGCTGCACGCTTGTCTTCAGCAGCCTCTGCACGCTTGTAAGGAACCGAAAAAGTGGTATAGGGCGACATTACCCAACCCACTCCTACCGTGCGCTGTTCAGGTCTGTGCGCTCCGCACCAATGGCCTGCCTGACGACCATCAAACTCTCCGATTGCCTGTTGTGGCCCCCAATACTTGCCGCCATACAACAATCCTCCTTCTACATCCTTGCGAACTTCAACTACACCCTCAAATTGCTTGTGAAACGGAGTATTCCAGCAATAGCCGTTGCCGCCCAAATACATCCAGCGACCACCCTGGTCCAGATAAGCCTCTACTGCATCAAGCATTTCGCTGGAATAGTATTCGGGATGGTGACCGTTCAGAACCACGTTATAATTCTGGAGCAGATCAACTCCTTCCGCCTGCAGCAAATCATCCGTGATGACATCCACCTCAATATTCATGGCATGCAACCAGTCGGTAAGGTAAGTGTCCATACACAGTTTTGTGTAGCCGCCCGTCAATTTCAGCATCAGGTTGGGCACTTTTTGCGTTGCGTGCCAGTGGTAATCGCCTTGAGTATGATTGCGATAAACACCGCCACCAAGCTCTCGACGATATTTTGCGTAAAATGCCGAGTCGTAGATATTGAGGGGACCAATAGAGGGATGAATCGAGTAGTCTTTCTCGATACGCGTGCTGCCATCAGGCTGTTTTTTGGCGATGGGAATTGCCAGCGGAATAAACTCATCGATATTTGAGTATGCTGTATAGCTGACCGTGGACACCAGATAGGCGACTTTGGAATTGGTCTTGTTCCTGGGCGGCGCTACAAAAAACGGAATATGCTCGATAAAATTCCCATGCTTTAAACGCGCGGCATAAATACCGCTGGGGAGATCTTCAGGGATGGTGTAAGAAAAGTCGGTATCCCATTCCGCATCATAAAGATCGTCGTCGTGAAAAGCACAAGCGCTATAGTGTTCCGGCTTGACCGTCCATTCAACGCTGGCGCCATCAAAGTGCACACCAACAACACCCCGATCCGGCAAATTAACGGTTTCGCCCTGTATTTTATGAGCCGACAAATCGTGTACAGTGGTTGTACCGATACCTTTGCCAAAATCCCAGAAACCAATAATTTTGTCAGCCAGATTACGTGGCGGCACCATGCTGGCCATGTCGCGCACTTGTGCCGAAGACAATACACCGCGGCTAAAACGAACAGAATCGAGCTTGCCATTCAGGACCTGAGCGGCAGCACGGCGTTTGCCACCCCCTCGAGTTCGCCCTGTGGTAGCACCAAATCGAAGCACGCCTTTTTGCAGCGGTGCTGTATCGTTTGGCAAGCCGTGTACTTCACGCTGCGGCTCTATCGCGTATTCATTGGCAAAATAGCCGTTAACGTGTTCGCTCGATACGGTAATTTGATTATTTTCTGCGTCGTAGCTCGCTGCTACCAGAAACCAGCGGTCTTTTAACAAGGGTGTGGGCAGTAAAACCTTGTGTACTTGCCCCAAATGATCGGCAACTTTAAAAGAGACACGCCCGAGGCGATCAAGGTACAAAGACCAGCCGGTGCTTTTTTCTTCATCCCAGCGAGCGACCAATGTTTGTTCGTCCAGCTCTTCTTCTATATCTTCTATGCCAAGCCCTTCCAGACCCAGATGTACTTGGGGATAGCGGCGAAGTTTTTCGTCTTTGTTCAAAATCAAACCGGGAAATACATAAGTTTGCACGGTAAAACTGCCACCAGTTGGCAATGCCTGTTGGTCGTCAATTTCCACAAACGAGCCAGGAGCTGATTTTTGGTACCGGCCTGAATAGCGGCCGGCAAAAGGAGCATTGATCTCGATCTCTTTTTGCATTTTTTGGGCCGGCCAGTAATTACCGTGGATAACCCGCACCAGATCTGCCTGATAATCCCCTTTCGCATAAGTACTGACTTTAAAATCCAGCGTTTTCCCTGGCCGAGCTGTCCATGGCCAACAATATCCGAGAATGGTACGGGGCGGGCCTTTTCGCCAGTCTTCCTGTTCCCAGTAATTTTTTGTTGCGGAATTCTCCTTGCTGGCTGTACTACTCCTTGCATTCGCACTCGCCTTCGCAGCTTCGACCTTTTGACTTGCAACATAAGAGCCCACCGCAGCCATTACAGTGGCAGCGGCTGACACCTTTATAAAATTACGGCGTTCGTTATTTTCAATATTGCTTCCAGCTTGGTTTGCCTCCGCACTTTCATTCGATACTTTTTTCTTCGTCATCCTGTCACTCCATAAACTTTCGTCATTTGATATTTGGCATTAAAAGTAGATATCCGGTTTTGGGTCCTGCCCCT
>JBNKFQ010000071.1:0-3528 GCA_050289385.1 Porticoccaceae bacterium
CGCTGCGCCATGTTCCGCAACCGCAACAGTCTGGTGCGCTTTCAACCAGCTAACGGCACTCAGGTACTGATACGCTGCCGGGTCAGCCTTTACGAGGGCCGCGGCGACTTCCAGCTGATCGCGGAACATATGGAAGAAGCCGGCTACGGCGCCCTGCAGCGACGCTTTGAAGAACTGAAAACAAAGCTGGCCGCAGAGGGGTTGTTCGCGGAGGAACACAAGCAACCACTGCCCACCCTGCCAAAACGTATCGGCGTTGTTACCTCGCGGACCGGTGCTGCGATTCACGATATTCTGACTGTACTCGCACGGCGCTTCCCCGCCATCCCCGTTACCATCTACCCCACAAGGGTTCAGGGTAATGAGGCCATCGAGGAGATTGCGCGCGCCATAGAAACAGCCAACCATCACAATAGATGTGACGTGTTGATTGTCGGTCGTGGCGGCGGGTCAATCGAGGACCTTTGGGCCTTTAACGAAGAGCGTGTGGCGCGGGCCATTTTTGACAGTGTGATTCCCGTAGTGAGTGCGACGGGGCACGAAGTGGACTTTACCATTGCCGATTTTGTGGCTGACCTGCGCGCCCCCACGCCATCGGCGGCAGCAGAGCTGCTGACGCCAGACCAAACCGAGATGGCGAGTCTGTTGGCCAGCTATCAACAACTGCTGAATGATGCGGTTATACGCCAGATCCGGCAGACAAGCCAGAAACTGGAGTTCCTTTGCAAACGCCTGCGTCACCCCGGCCAGCGCTTG
Source organism: Porticoccaceae bacterium (assembly GCA_050289385.1). Taxonomy (GTDB): domain Bacteria; phylum Pseudomonadota; class Gammaproteobacteria; order Pseudomonadales; family Porticoccaceae; genus JBNKFQ01. The sequence continues at coordinate 757 of JBNKFQ010000071.1, forward strand.
CGCGAGCGGGCGCAACACCTGGATCATCTGGAGATGCACCTGCAATCTGCACTGCGTTCCCGTCTGCACCATTACCGGTCGAGACTGGACAATCTCACTGGCCAGTTGGGGAAACACCACCCGCAACTTACCTTGCGGCAACTTATGGTGCAAACCCGAACCTTGTCGCAGAGGCTGGAATCAGCTTTGCAACACCGCCTGCATCTCAGTAACCAGCGGCTCGGCAATGCCGCTCAATTACTGCAAGCTGTTAGCCCTCTCAATACGCTGAATCGAGGTTATGCCATTGTTCAGGACGAGGCAGGCAATATCGTGAAATCCGGTACACAGGTGGCACCAGGGCAAAAAGTTACCTCGCGGGTGAGCGACAGCTCATTGTACTGTCTTGTGGAAAAAATCATAAAAACGTGACGGAAACGGCAAGCAGTACGTTCAACCTCTTATAACTCATTTAAAAACCCCACGTGATATATAACGTAATAACACCACACCTGTCTTTATCGTCATAACGAGGAAAAAACTCCCACCGTTCCGACGCTTTGAGAACCGCGCGATCAAATATTCTTGTTGCCCCACGTATTTCATTGCCACCTCTTCCTGTGGAACCTTCCAGAGCCTCGGCGGAGAGTATTTGTATGTCTTTCAGTATGCCGTCCGGAGACACAATAACTTCCAGGATTATCTTTCCGTATATCTCAAAACCTCCATATGCAGTCCTTGGAGGCCATGGCTCAACATACGTTTTAAATTCGATGTTGCTTAGCCGGTTAGAACTACAGACCTTTACCACAGGGACTTCCGCCGATACCACGGCTGAAAACATCACAAAATATATGGAAACCATGAGGTTCACCCACCGCTGAGAGGGCAACAGGATCAGTAGTGCTGGATACAAAAAGTCAGTCTTCACTGATCGATCTTCTGTAAATGAGGCCGATAAGCACACCATATACACCAAACTGAACAGCCAGATATCCGCTCTCCATAATTATGAAGAGAAGTGCATTTACAATTTGTTGTTTTGCAACAAATGCAAGAACATGTGACGTCCAAAAAAAATGGACCAATTATTGCGGAGAACTTAAGCCCCCTACTCAGGGGGGTACCAGATAATCTGACCAGGGGAAACAGGGCAGACAAAATCGCGCCCTGAATCACAATTGTTATTAAACCGAGCAAAAAATCCGGTTCACCAGCAAAGTAACCAAAAGCGTAATAAAGGTCATTAAATATTACGACGTGCCACAGAATTGCAATCGGGAAAGTCACTATTGCATACGCCAACGTTCCCTGGACCATTTTTCTTTTATCCATATTTAGTCCCATAGACACACTTTCATTCACGACGAACAATACCCCGGCAATTTACCTGAAATTTAAATCCATAAACCAGACCGGTGCTTCTTACTCATTCTAGAAGTATTTCACTTCGCCAGAATTAAACCGCGACCCGACTTTTGCCGTAATTTCCTGCCATTTTTTATTTCCGTATATTGCTATTTTGGTAAACTCGTTCCCGTGTTTCAGGCCCAGCCTGAAGTCATCCCATGCTGCCCTTGGCTCCCATCCTTCCAACTCTGTGCCATCAATCAGCGCTTTCACTTGCGGTTCTTTTACAGAACTCGCCGCAGAATCAATCATTGGCGTTATGAATTTGTAATCTTCGTGTGCAAGTTTACCAACAGCCTTTAACGACAGAAAAAATTCATTCCCGGACCTTTCATCGCCCACTGAAAGGCCATGTTTCTGGATATTCATGCCTGAGTCCTCCTGAGTCAAATTTGTATATAGCACTCTGTTGCAAAGTCTGCAAAATTCGCACACAACCTGCACAAAATCCTGGTGCATCCGATTGACTACATAACGGCAAATACAGGCCGAATTCACCGGGCACAGACAATTTCGGGGCGTTCTATGAAAACCATGCTTTTATCTATATATTCAGCACATGAGTAACAACTCGACGTCCCTTAAAAACAGTATTCTCGCAACCGCCGCCTTTGCCATACTGATCTGGTGCCTGAAGCTGTGTGAGGCAGTATTTGGCTGGCAACTGTATCAACTGGGCGTTTTGCCCCAAACCGGCAGCGGGCTTGCCGGTATAATTACCGGGCCGGTAATCCATGGCTCATGGCAACACGTCGCTGGCAATACTCCACCTTTGCTGTTGCTGGGCAGCATCCTGGTCTATGGCTACCCCAAATCGCGCTGGTGGACTCTGGCGATTATCTGGCTGGTATCGGGCTTTGGCGTATGGCTGTTTGGCCGTGATAGCTACCACTATGGAGCCAGCGGCTTGACTCATGGCATATTCTTTTACCTGTTTGTCGCTGGCATTCTCAGGCGCGACAAACGTTCCACCACTCTGCTGATGGTAGCCTTTTTTATGTATTGCGGCATGTTAATGACCATTTTCCCCGGTAACCCGGGGGTTTCATGGGAATACCATCTATCTGGAGCAATTGCCGGTTCAATCTGTGCCATTGTGTTTCGCCACCTCGACCCGAAACTCAAGGACAAAACGTATTCATGGGAACAACAATCAAGTGATACTGACGCACCATCGGAGGAAGAAGATCCTGTTATCGGCGATCAATGGATGCTGGAAAACGGGAAAGATGAAAAAAACCGCACAACCTGGCCACCATCGGAATAAATTTTTACCTTTGGTAAGACATTGGAACAGACCTGCAATTTATTGCAGTGTTTCCATCTGTTTTTCCAGTTGTTTTTGGAATTCTATCAATTGCCGCATTTGTTCCCTGGCCTTCG
>JBNKFQ010000072.1:0-1798 GCA_050289385.1 Porticoccaceae bacterium
AGCAGATAGATGGTTTGTTGACTGTGTTCCAGCAGCCACAGTGGAATTTGGGTTGTTTTTCCTGAGCCCGGTGGTGCGGAAATGACTGCACCACCTGAGTGCCAGGCAGGTAGAAGAGATGTTTTTATCTCTCCAATGGGAAGCGTGTCGGTCATCCAAGAACATTGCCGTATGGTAGGAAGCGATTGTCTGAATTTTCTTTGATCCACGCCGTAAGCGTTTTATCGGGAAACTCGCCGCGCTTCTTTAACTCTTTGCATATCCAGATCACGGGGTTTTTATCTCCGCCAAACCAATCACTCCAATGAGCTTCCGCCAAGGTAAAAAAACGACACAACTGTTTTAACTGTTCACTGTCGAGTTCGCTGAAGGCGGGTTGCCACTGAGACTTGGTGACCTTTACAAAGGCCTGTAAAGGAAGGAGTTGCTCCGGTGGTTGTTCCGGAAAAGAATGCTCATCGTGGTATGACAGGGCGCGGAGCAATACAGCTGTCGGGATCTGTGCCTGCTCTGAACCCGGCTCCCAGTTTCCTACCGTCATGGGTTTGCCTCTCATTGAAATTGAAAGTTACTATTGTACCAGCGAATAAACAGAGGATATCCAATGCCGTATAAATTTTTACTCTGGGTTTTTCATCAATCTTGGCTGACCCGGTTTCGGCGCGTGCATGAATGGCTTATGAAAGGCTTCTCCCAACAGGCGGACAAAGGCAATAAAGATGCACAGGAGCTCTATGGTTTTTTACTGTTGCACAAAGGCAGTGATGACGCCAGTAAGTCTGCCGGGGCCCGATATCTGATGATGTGTGTGGGGTTGGATCGGCCCAAGGTGTGTTGGCAATTGCATCAGATTTTTGCCAACGGTGGCGTTTTAGGGTTTCCGCAAGACACCGAAAAGGCGCAAAAATATCTGCAGTTAGCACAACAAGCTGGGCACCCACTCGCGTTAAACGTCAATGATTGAATCAGTGCACGTCTGGCTGATTTTCCCATTCTCTGGCCAGTGGTTCGCGAAAAACTCGAATTATATCGTCAGCATGGTCGAATTCTGAGCAAAGTATCTGGATTTTCGTGATAGCCGCTTCCAACGGCATCATGCCACAGCTGATGGCGCCGTGTTCCGTAAACACGGAGCTTGCCGCGTAGAGGCCAAAATCCACATTCCCTTCAAAGCATTGGCTGGTGACAAACACAGGAATCGCTCGATGTTGCGCCGAGGCTAGCATGTGGCGCAGCGCAGCGGTATTCGCGGCATTACCGTTGCCGTAACTGCTGATTAAGATGGCCCGGATCGCCGGATTATCCGAGATTCTGTCCAGTTGAGAGTCAGGAATACCTGGGTAAAGCGTGAGCAGCACGACCTCTGGATTGCGCCAAGGCTGCGTAAAGCGCATGGTTGAGACTTTTTTTGAGTTTGCCCAGTGACTGGCATCCCAGCCTGGGCAGCTGAAACTGGCCATGGCTTGGGTGCTGAATTTGGTCACCCTGCTTCCGGGTAATACTTCTTTACCCACGGCGACCATGACTTCCGGACGTTTTGATTCCAATGCGATCAGTGCGCGTTGCAGATTGCCCAGCGCATCGGTGCCCGCAGCAGAAATCGGCAACATAGAGCCAGTAATAACAACAGGGATTGCCAGATCGGCGAGCAAGAATGACAGGGCGGAGGCGGTATAAGCCAAAGTGTCAGTGCCGTGTATCACCAGAACGCCATCGATATTTTCAGCCTGGGCTATGGTGTCGTTAATTCTGTACCAGTGGCTTGGGTTCAGGTCGGATGAATCCAGCAGTGGTGACC
>JBNKFQ010000073.1:0-5436 GCA_050289385.1 Porticoccaceae bacterium
AGAGTCAGCTAGGTACAAAATGTATTCCCAGTAGAGCAGCCGATACCACGATGGTTGTCATAATCCCTAATCCCATCAAACTATAAAATATCCGGTTGGCAGAACGATCACTGGTATTATGCGCCAGCAGCACCATTCGAAAACCGAGAGAAACATGTGTAATAAACATAAATACCGACAGAATGTAGTAAGGGATTAAAAAAACTGCCCCTTTTATAAGGCCATTCTGCCCGGTGGCAAAAATCCAGTCTGTTTCGATGTTCGACATACGTGCACCCAGTACGGCGATTAAGTGGGCGCAAAGGAAGAGTGAGAGATATACGCCCGACGTTGTTTGCAGGTTGCGAAACAGATCTCCACCTGACCGAGTGTGGCGCGTAACCATCGGTATCCCTGTTAAGAGCTTAATGCCAATTAACCCCAGAATCACCGGTTCCACCCAGTCGGATCGATACCAAAGGCGGAATATTTTCATAACCTCTTCATGAAGTCCGGCCGACCAAATGGCAACGCCATGATTACTCAGGTGAAGAAGGAAAAAGCCCAAGAGTAACAGCAAGGCCGTAATGCCATGTATCACTCGAATCCAGGTAATACTACCTGTTGGTTTATTATGTTCCAGCTTTTCACCAGTGCGCCGGGAAAATACTGCGGTGGCAATTATTGCGGTGGCGATCCAAAGGGTGGTATGCCATTGGTAGAGGCCAATCATGGCACTCACCTGAAGCGTAAAAACATAGAGTGGGGATACCGCGAAGGTTAAATGCAACACACGGCGAAGTGCGGGCGCGCTGGCTTGGGTACTGCCGCGAATTTTAGTCAGTGCCCAGAGGGCGATACCGGGTATGGCGGTAGCTAATGCCATCAACACAACAGCGCACACCGCGAATATGGTTTGTATAACAGGATCATCGCTGTTGGAGTGGATTTTTATGACGCTGGAAAATGCGGTCAGGAACCCCGGATATGCTGCTGCACCGACCAATGCCAAGATCCAAAAAGGAAAACGAGAGAGTGATACGGAATTGTAATTCTCAATGTTTGAATTAATCATATCGTACCTGAAAGTTATTCAGTACAAATAAAGTTTTTGGCCTGGTTGATGTCACCTTGGCCTATATACTTTGCCTTTTTGGGGTAGGGACATAGCGGGCGGGTTCGACTTATATGAGCGCCATTTCGTTTGGTTGCAATGATGCTCTGTGGAGCAATTCCTTGTTCAACCCAGTTTTCAATTGCTTTTTGTGCGTTCAGTTCATTTGGTCCAGAGCCGCCGCCACAATGGGCCATACCGGGCGCCATAAATAATCTGAAGAATTTCGCCGTTTCAGAAATAGCGAGTTCTGGCGTGGTCATGGGCAAATTATCAACTACGCTGCGATAGTATTTGATGCTACCACCCGGGAAAATAACGGGATCATTCCAGCCATGATAGATGATCAGTTTACCGCCCCGGGCTCGAAACGGATCCAGGTTGGGGTTGGTTGCTTCTAGTAGTGCACCGGTTTTGCGATAAGCCAGTTCAATATCTTTGTCAAAATCGAAGCTTCTCCAATCCCACTTAGGGTCGCCCATAACACTGTGGGAAAAGAAGAGTTGGGGAATTTGAAACAGACCGGGACTGGTTGTCAGCACCTGCCATCCCGACGAACCGGCCTCACCGCCGGGCACCAGACTTGGGTGGAGAGGAAGACCGCTGACAGGGGAAATAGGGCCGCTGTAGATTTTTTTGGCAGCTTTCACTTGAGCCGTTGTAAGACAGTTGTTCTGGTTAGAATTGGAGCACTGTAAAGATCCGGGGTCGAAAATGCACTGCTGTGGATCCTCGATTAAGCCATCCATCACGCCGTCAATGCCGTCGCACTGATCCAATGCGGCCTTGTTTAGTAAAGAGAGATCATTCGGTTCCAGCAGGAATACGTCATCATTTGGCTTGGCTGCCCTGGTGATCCAGAGTTGTGTATAGTGTGACGCAACAAAGTAGTTGACCGGGGCACCGGATACAATTCCGTCGTAATCCTCCGGGTAACGTTGTGCCTCCATCAGACCTTGTCGGCCGCCAGTAGAGCAGCCGTTAAAATAAGCATAGTCCTCCGACCGACCATAGAAGGCTTTGATAATTTCTTTGGTTCGAACGGTCATTTCATGAATGGCACGGTAACCATAGTCCCTCATTCCGTTGACATCGCTCAACCAGGCTGTGTCACCAGCTTTATGACCCGTGTCCGTTGAAACCGTAACATACCCGGCCTGGATGCTTGGAGCCATGGCTAAGTAGTTGATGAACCCATTTAAGCCGCCGCCACCTTCTGACTTGAGGCGGCCGTTCCACGCATCTGGTGTTGGTAACCAGATCTCAAACTCATTGGAGGGGGCGATTGTGCCAATCACCCGGCAATGTGGTGGAAGTGTAACGTTCTTTGCTCCGAATGTCGCAGGCACCTTGAATGGGCCAGCAGGGAGGAGTTCAGCGGATTCAATGACGGTATCGAAGAGCGAGAGTTGCGTCAAAGCTTTGCAGGGAGCTACGACGTCACCGGCCCGTAAATTAACGGCAATGGAAAAAATGGTGAACAACCACAATATATGCTTCAAAATGGCGCCCCTGATTCGCATGGCAATATAGTACGTATACGTACTATATTGCCATGGGTTTTGGGCAGCTACAAGCTCAGATTTCAATAAAATGGCCAGCTGGCAAGCGGATTATAAATGCTGTTGAGTATCGGGAGGGCAGGATTATGCATATAGGGCACCAACTGGCAATGCGATTGCGGAAGGCGTATTTAACGTTTCATCGCCGTGGTGATGCCCGGATACGACCCTTCGGCGTTACGGCAGATCAATTTGTTGTGCTCTCATTACTTGCCGATGAAGATGGTATTACCCAGAAAAGTATTGTCGAGCGCACGGCGTCGGATCCAAATACTATTACGGCGATTCTGCGTTTGCTTGAGCAGCAAGGGTTTGTGGAGCGAAAAACTCACGGAAAAGACAGGCGGGCTCGCTGTGTCTTCCTGACTCCGAAAGGCCGAGCACTACAGCAGAAGATTGCGGATGGTGTCGAGCCACTATTGACTGAACTTTGGGAATCCATTGATCAGCGACTTGTTGAGGATCTTCTGAGTTCCCTTGATGCGATTACTCACACAATGAAATCGGCGGGCAAGTGAATGAAAGCACATTCTGATCCTGTCCGTGCACATTATAGGAGATACACAGTATATCGGGGGTGTGTCTTTGAGCTCAGACGTTAGTGCGTTTAATGTGATGAGGACTATGGAGGCATCAATACTTAAGCCTGAAAATGGGGAGCCGTTTTCTGTACAGTCATCAACGCTTATGGTTTTCTTGATGAGACTGGCGAAGAAACACTTTCCGACCCAAACGCTCCATTTTTTGGGGTAGGTGGTCTTGTTGTGGAAGCTAGAGATTACTTCAATGCTATTGAGAACCCATGGCACAAATTAAAGAATGAACAATTTAATGGGTACGATAAGTATTTGCATGCATCGGACTTACAAAACCCGACCAGGAAAAAAATAGAGATTTTGAATCAATTTTTTACAGAAAACGACTTTGGGCGTTTCGCGACCGTCTGTACTGATAAGTCTGTGTTTGATGGTGAATTTAATGTCGAAGATGTATTGATGGCCACGCTATGGGACAGAATAAAGGGTGTAGGAAACAGATATCGCTGGAATGACATTTTAGTAATCTATGAGGAAAATGAACGATTGATGCCAGCTTTCAAAAAGGAATTTATGCCAAAAATCCTAAAAAATAAAAATGATGAAACAATACAGGTAAATTACACAGTTATGCCAAAAGATCCTGTATTTTCAGGGTTGGAAGTTGCAGATTTCATAGTGCACACGGCAGGAAGGCAGGCCCGTATTACTAGAGACCATAATTTTGATAAAAATATTCAAGTGAAGCAGCCGGATTTTGAGGTTGTGTTTTCATCTACGAGCGTACAATCTTTCTTCAGCATCTCCAAAGTTAGTCAAGCGGATAAACTACCCGTTAGCAGATCGTTCAATCCTGACAACGCAAGCAAAGCGCAGCCAAGTTAACTTCAAGCCTTGCGACAGTCCTAATCACCTTGAATTCCAAGTCTTTGCAGTCCGTCTGTAGGGGATGCTGATGCCCAACAGCCCGGTAGATGTGCAATCCATTGATAGCTTCTGTTTAGCGCGGTAGTTATATGTCTAACTGTTAACCAGTAACGATACCGGGTTGCTGGCTGCAAATGGCGGGTTTGAGTGTCCAGATACCAGCGCAGGTGTTTTAGTTGGTACTGGTAGGGCCCTACCTGAAATCTCAGATAGATTGCGGCGGCTATCCGTTTTGCGCGCTGCCTGTGTTCTTTGACCTTGGTGTGTCGGTTGCCGGTTAGCTTGCGAGACAGCAAGTGTTCCATATGATGAATTGCTTGTTGCTGGTTTGCCGGTCGCATATTGGATTTACTTCCCGCTGCCTACGTAGGCGGCGATTACGTCGGGACGATTGTGGCCCAGCTCTTGGGAAATAACTGCCCTCGCTTGGGTATCCAGTATCTTTTCCGCCTGGCGAACTCCGGCGAAAACCGGGGCAGGGTGGCCGGTAATGGCTCGGTAACGTTCGCAGGCATAAGCGGCCCGCATATCGTGAAAACCGTTGATTGCCGTATTTTTTGTGGCACTGCGCCACTGGTTGTAGGCGTGATCCCGCCATTGCACGTAGTTCATATTCGGGGGAATCAGATTCCGTTCATTGTTTTGCAACTCTGCGGCTTGTTTGAGTGCGGCGAGGTTATTTGCGTTGATTGGCACCCAGCGATCCGAGCCTTTACCTCTGCCACCCTTGGTGCCTTGCGTGATATTGATCCGGCCCAATCTGTTGGCTTGCCTGATTGCCCGGTTTGCATCCAACAGCGAGGCTTCTTTAAAGCGCAGCCCGAATTCCCTGGCCAGTTGTGCAATAACAGCGACTCGTTCCTGTCCGTTCTGGTGTAACTGAACGGTTGGAACGTTCAGGGCGTGTCTGTGAACGGTCGCCGGTACAGTTGAACGGACGTTGGAACGGTTCCCGATCCATTGCGCCGGTTTGATGGTCAGCGCTTTATCCTTGCGCATGGTTTCCAATACCACATTAACCGTGGATAACAGGTTTTGGGCGTAAGCCACGCTGATCTCTTCACTGTTAACCATTGTTTTCAAATGCCGCCCGTACTGTTCCAGAACGTTCCGGTCAATTTTTCGCGCATCGTTAATACCCTCGCTTTTTAAAAAACCAGCAAATTGGTTCCAGCGATCTTCGTGTGTGGCTCTGGTGCCGTAATGTCCGTTTCCATAACGATCAGCCAGCGCATTTTTGCCCGCCCAGGCCAGTTGCTTGCCATAGCCATAATTCCGATTGCCGCCAACGTTGCCCATATCAACCCTGATTTCGGTA